>JAJCYK010000265.1 GCA_029262935.1 Cytophagales bacterium
TTATATTACAACACCACCATTTTAGCCACCAGTACTGAACCCTTAGCCACTTTTGAATATCAATCAAGACCTCAACAGCAAGATTCCATTGTAATCCCAATTAATGATGCACTTGGTGAAGAACTGTGGGCCTTGGCTCAGAACAACGACAGCAAAGTGTTTGACGGCGAGGAATTTGCAGATTACTTTCGAGGTATTTCTATTCAAGCGGTTACGGGCTCGGCGGTCGTTGGATTTCAAGCCACGCCCAGTACGTGTTATATGGAAATTTATTACCATCAAGAAGAGGAGGTTATAGAGGCACGTAGTTATAAGTTCCCTTTATTAACGGAAACCTCCCAATTTAATAGCATTCAAAGCAACCGGGAAAACACATTACTTCAACCACTCTCCATACAACGGGAAGCTTTGATGACGGAATCCACAGAGCAAGAGACTTATGTGCAGGCCGGTGTAGGAGTTATGACCCGTATTCAATTTCCGCATCTTACAAATCTAATTAAGTCTGGAAACTTTTTTCTGGTCTCTGCAGAGTTGGAAATACGACCAGTGGTTAACTCCATAACACCTTTCACACCGCTTCCAGAAACTCTTATTTTATCTCTGACAGATGCATTTAACGCCTTGGGCCCAACCTTAAATGAGGATTTTACAGAACAACCTCAAGTAGCAGTATTGCAAATCGATGAAGAATTTGGAAGGGACACCTACTATCGATTTTCGTTAACAGAATATTTGGAGAATGAGTTGTTTATTGAAGGTCTAGGAGATGGCCTGTTACTGACTTTACCACAAGAAGATTTTCTCAACGCTGTGGACAGGCTGTATGTTGGCAGCAATCAAAACAGCTCGTATACCACCAAGTTATTAATCAATTATTTAATCACATCATGAAAAATTTGCGACTAATTTATTTGCCATTTTACCTCCTTATAGTATTGGGATCCTGTGACTCGGGAAGTATTGATGAAGAATCCGAAGTAGGGAACTGGATTGAACTTTCAGATTTTGAGGGAGTTATACGAAGTGGGGCTGTGGCTTTTGCCATTGCAGGTAAGGGTTATGTGGGTACCGGATTTGATGGTTTCGATCGACTCAACGATTTTTGGGAATATGACCCTGAGAAGAACTTTTGGGTCCAAAAAGCAGACCTTCCAGCTGTTGCACGTAATGCTGCGATAGGCTTTGCAGCTGAGGGAAAAGGCTATGTGGGGCTGGGTTTTGATGGGCTTGATGAAATTGGAGATTTTTGGGAATATGATCCGATCTCTAATTCATGGTCTCAAAAAACTGATTTTGGAGGATCTGCCCGATATGGGGCCGTGGCGTTTTCCATGGGAGGGAAAGGTTATGTGGGTACCGGATTTGATGGCAATGATCTTAAAGATTTTTGGGAATATGACCCAGAACTTGATACCTGGACCCAAAAAGTAAGTGTAGGAGGAAGTAAAAGATTGAACGCTTTCTCTTTTGTTATTAACGATCACGGGTACGTCGGTGGTGGTATCCACAATGGGGCATTTGAAGCGGACCTATGGCAATACGATCCCCTAGCAGATTTGTGGGTGGAAAAGAATCCGATTAACGACGATGACCTTGGAGGAGATCCCATAATACCTCGTGAACATGCGGTGACTTTTTCGTTGGCTGGGAAAGCATATTTGACTACCGGAGCACAAGGAGTTTTACTTGGTGACACCTGGGAATACGACCCTGTTTTGGACGAATGGAACGACCGTACGGGCTTTGAGGGGGTAGCGCGAGAAGAGGCGGTGGCATTTGTTATAGACGATTGGGGATATGTTGTTTCTGGACGTAATGTAAATTTACGATTAGACGATATTTGGTCATTTAATCCGGAAGCCTTATTTGATGAAGATGACTAATCAGCTATGGGTTATTTGTTTTTTGTTGCTCCTGCTAGGAGCCTGCAAACATCAACATTCAGAACCTACTATTGAGGAATTGATCACCGTACAGCCCATAAGAACATCGGATGGATGGGGATATCAAATATTATTAGGGGATACCCTATTCATAAGTCAACCGTATATGCCGGCGGTAGAAGGCTATATACCCTTTGCTCGTGCAGCAGATGCCATGCAGGTTGGCCAATTGGTAAAAGAACGATTACTTAAAGAACAGCTGCCGTTAATTAATAGGGAAGACCTGATAAATTTGAAATTAGTAACAGAATAGTATCTAACCAGTTAGATTAATCCTAAAAGTCCTGCGATATCGTAGGACTTTTTTTACCTTAAGTGGTCACTATTCTTGTTGATGTATGAATCTTTTTGATATAAGTAACAAAGTAGCTTTAGTTACAGGTGCTACTCAAGGCATTGGGTATACTTTGGCCAAGGGGTTGGCGGAAGCAGGTGCTAAAGTTTATTTGAATGGTAGAAACCAGGAGAAATTGACGGAGGCCGTGCAAACGTTAAATGCCCAAAGTATGCAGTGCTTTGAGCTATTATTTGATGTGGACCAGACCTTGCAAGTTGAAGCAGCAGTGTCCCATTTAATTGCTCAGGAAGGAAGAATTGACATTCTGATAAATAATGCTGGAATCATTCGCAGAGAGAAACTGGAAGTACTTACCGAAACAGACTGGGACGCCGTTCTGGCTACTAACTTAAAAGCTCCATTTGTAATAAGTAAATACGTAGTACGGCAAATGATTAAACAAAACCAAGGTAAAATCATTAACATTTGCTCCCTCATGAGTGAGCTTGGGAGGGACACCGTAGGTGCCTACAGTGCCGCCAAGGGCGGTCTCAAGATGTTAACAAAAAATATGGCGACAGAGTGGGGACGTCACAACATACAAGTCAACGGCATTGGCCCCGGATACATTGCCACACCAATTAATGCACAATATCGAGAACCGGGTAATTCACTCAACCAGTACATAATTAGCCGAACACCTGCACAAAGGTGGGGAAACCCGGAGGATTTGTTGGGTGCCGCTATATTTCTGGCAAGTCCCGCTTCTAATTTTGTCAATGGACATATACTATATGTTGACGGGGGTGTTTTAGCGACGTTTGGCAACCCTGATGAGTTCTAGTCACTAGTGGCCCAATTGAAATTTTATTTTAACTTGCTTTACTATGTCGAATATGAAATTGTCCGTGGCTATTGCAGGTTCTAACGCCCTGCCCAGCGCCTTTGTAGTGTTTAGAGGGTTTGAACAATCCATCATTAATGCCGCTCGTTTGGGCTTTAATGGAGTCGAGCTAGCCTTAAAAAATGCCGCTGAGATAAATCATAATGACC
>JAJCYK010000266.1 GCA_029262935.1 Cytophagales bacterium
CTCATTACGTTTCTTTTCACCCCCAGAGAATCCTTCGTTTAGAGATCGGCTGAGCAAGCTCTGATCAATTTCTACCAGCTTCATTTTTTCTTTGATCAACTTAAGAAATGAAACTGCATCCAAAGGTTCTTGACCTCTATATTCTCGAATCTGATTTACGGCGGTTTTTAAGAAATTCGTGGAGCTTACGCCTGGGATTTCTACAGGATATTGGAAAGCTAAGAAGAGACCCTCTCGTGCACGCACTTCCGGAGCCATTTCCAATAAATCCTTATCTTGAAAAGAGACTGAACCAGCAGTGATTTCGTAATCTTCACGGCCTGCAAGCACAGAAGCTAATGTACTTTTTCCTGAACCATTTGGGCCCATGATTGCATGTACCTCTCCAGCTTTTACCTCCAGGTTGATCCCTTTTAGTATTTCCTTACCTTCTACCGAAGCTTTTAAGTTATTTACTTTTAACATTCTTGATTCTGATTTAAATATTATGGGACAGCAGCTTAACCAACACTTCCTTCCAAAGTGAGCGCCAACAGCTTTTGGGCTTCTACTGCAAATTCCATGGGTAATTGGTTTAACACTTCTTTGCAATAACCGTTGACTATTAAGGCCACGGCATCTTCAGTATTTATACCTCTTTGGTTAAAATAAAAGATCTGATCTTCTCCAATTTTTGAGGTGGTAGCTTCATGTTCAATTTGTGCCGTGCTATTTCTCGTTTCTATATAAGGAAACGTATGAGCGCCACATTTGTCACCCATTAATAGCGAGTCACACTGCGAGAAATTTCTAGCATGTTGCGCCCTGGGTAACACTTGAACCAAACCCCGGTAGGAGTTTTGACTTTTTCCTGCGGATACTCCTTTTGACACAATGCGACTTTTCGTATTGCGCCCTATATGGATCATTTTGGTACCGGTATCAGCTTGTTGGTAGTTGTTTGTTACTGCCACGGAATAGAATTCTCCAATGGAGTTATCTCCTTTGAGGATACAACTTGGATACTTCCAGGTGATCGCCGAACCAGTCTCAACTTGGGTCCAGGAAATTTTTGAGCCTGCGCCATCGCAAATACCTCGTTTTGTAACGAAATTGTATATTCCTCCCACACCTTCCTTATTACCAGGGTACCAGTTTTGAACTGTAGAATATTTTATTTCAGCGTCTTTAGCGGCAAACAGTTCTACTACAGCTGCGTGCAGTTGATTTTCGTCCCTCATGGGTGCCGTACATCCTTCCAGGTAGCTAACGTAAGAACCTTCGTCTGCAATTATTAAAGTACGTTCAAATTGTCCTGTGTTGGCCGCATTGATGCGGAAGTAAGTAGATAGCTCCATAGGGCAACGCACTCCTTTAGGAATATAGCAAAAGGAACCATCGGAAAATACCGCGGAGTTCAGTGCGGAGTAGTAATTGTCGCTTACCGGTACGACAGATCCAATGTATTTTTTAATTAATTCTGGATGGTCTTTAACAGCTTCACTGAAAGAACAAAATATGATTCCAAGTTCACCCAACTTATGTTTGAAAGTGGTTGCGACGGAAACACTATCAATAACTGCATCCACGGCCACCCCACTCAACCTTTTTTGTTCGTCCAATGAGATACCTAGTTTTTCGAAAGTGCGTCGCAATTCAGGGTCAATTTCGTCCAAGCTGTTAAGTGCTACTTTTTGTTTGGGCGCCGCGTAGTAGATAATATCTTGAAAGTCGATCTTAGGATAATTAACATTGGGCCACTTTGGCTCCGTCATGGTTTGCCATTTTTTAAAAGCCTTCAGTCTCCAATCCAACATCCATTGAGGCTCTTCCTTCTTTGCAGATATGAAGCGAACAATATCTTCATTAAGGCCTTTGGGGGCAGAATCCGTATCAATCGCTGATTCAAACCCGTATTTGTATTCCGAGTTGGTTAACTCTTCAAGTATTTGATCGTCTTTACTCATAATTTATTCCTGAACTACGGTGCTATCTGGAATTAAAATTGCCTGCAAGGTTACAACATTTATTTCTCAATAAGGTTTGCCAGACTGCACAATTTTTCCCACTTAAATAGAACCTTATTTATAATTAATCTAAATAACGAAATTATACGCAGTATTCACAACAAAGGGGACATTAAAGTTCCCAAGCCCTACTAATTATTTCAAAATTTTGGTTTTAAATATTGAGGTTAATGTGGCGGTTGAGGCTTTCTTCTAATGAGATAAACGTTTCAGTGCGTCGTATGCCGTCAATCTTTTGAATTTTGTCGTGTAAAACGTCCCTTAAGTGTTTGGTATCTTTGCAGTGTAGTTTTACAAAAATGCTATAGTCTCCGGTGGTATAGTGGATCTTAACCACCTCAGGAACATCTTTAAGTTTGTGACACACTTCATCATAAAGGGAGTTACGTTCTAAGAATATCCCTAAGAATGCTGTAAGATCCCAGCCAAGTTTACTGTAGTCCATGCTTAGAGTGGTACCTCTAACGATACCCATTTCCTCCATTTTTCTCATTCTAACATGGACTGTTCCTCCAGAAACAAACACTTTTTTAGCGATTTCGGTATAGGGAGTTTTAGCATCCGCCATAAGTAGTTCCAAAATCTTCAAATCGATATTGTCAATTTCATAATTTTTACTCATATCGCAACAGCTCAGTTGTTAAATATCCAATGAAAACGAATTAAAATTATCAATTATCTAAATTTTATCAAATTTATTTAAAATATTTTTAAGTAAGGCAAATTTTTATCTAATTTTGAATAGTTCAATATCACACTGTAGGGTGATGAAATTGGCAGACATGCCCTCCTGTCTCGGGGGTGAAGAGTAATAGGACAAACGTAGCATATTCCCTCCTCAAAGAGGGTTGGGGTTGACCACCAATACCAATCTGTGTTAAGGCTAACTACTTCGTGGAGGTTCGAATCCTTCTCCTACAGCTAAATTTTGGGTTAATGTTGTTTGTGAAAAAGGTTCGCTTTAGGGCGGCCTTTTTTATTTTCATGGGTTATGGAGAAATTACGGAATTAGGATTATTTGATTTTTTTCCTTTTATTTTTAGTTCGCAAATTCACATCTACTTATGAGCAACTTCCACTGGTTGGATAAGTATCCCCAAGGGATCCCCTCCGAGATTGATCCTGATCGCTATTCCTCAATTATAGACCTCTTTGAAGAATCGATAAACAAGTACCGGGACTTACCTGCTTATGAGAACATGGGTAAACAGCTCACCTTCGGAGAGTTGGATAAGTTATCACAGGACTTTGCCGCTTATTTGCAAAATGAAGTAGGATTGCAAAAGGGAGATCGAATCGCTCTTCAAATGCCTAATCTGCTACAATACCCTATTGCCATGTTTGGTGCAATTCGATCAGGTTTGGTAGTAGTAAATACCAACCCGTTATATACAGCCCGTGAAATGGAGCATCAGTTCAATGACTCAGGGGCCACTGCCATAGTGATATTAGCTAATTTTGCCTTCAATTTGGAAAAGGTACTGCCAAAAACCAAAATTAAGACAGTGGTGATTACCGAAATTGGTGACATACTTGGTGGATTCAAGAGTTTAATGGTCAATTGGGTGGTAAGAAGGGTAAAGAAAATGGTGCCTGCTTATAAAATCCCCAATAGTGTTAAATTTAAAGATGCATTAAAGAAAGGAGCTACAAAAAGCTATTCCAGACCTTCTTTGGATATTAGTGAGGTGGCTTTCTTACAATATACCGGCGGCACTACTGGAGTATCAAAAGGGGCTATGTTGACACATCGCAATATCTTAGCCAACATGGAGCAGATATCCGCTTGGATGATGCCCCGGCTAAAGGATCGAGATGAAACCATTATCACCGCATTACCCTTATATCATATTTTTGCCCTAACGGTTAATTGCTTGGCCATGTTAAAAATAGGCGCATTGAATGTCCTTATTACAAATCCACGAGACATGCCGGCATTTATTAAGGAACTGTCAGCACATAAGTTTACTGTATTGACGGGTGTTAATACGCTATTCAATGGGTTGCTCAATCAACCTAGCTTTGAGAATGTAGATTTCTCAGCTTTGAAGATTACTGTAGGGGGAGGTATGGCGGTGCAAAAAGCGGTAGCCTTAAAATGGGAAGAGGTGACAGGAGTCCCATTGGCTGAGGGTTATGGTCTAACGGAGGCTTCGCCAGTATTGAGTTGTAATCCTATTGATGGTTCAGAAAAGTTGGGTTCAATTGGTATACCTTTACCCAGCACGGATATCAAGATATTTAATGATGACCAACAGGAAGTAACCATGGGTGAAGTGGGAGAACTTTATGCAAAAGGCCCACAAGTAATGGCGGGTTATTGGCAGCGACCTGGTGAGACGGAAAATACGATGTTCGGGGATTGGCTGAAAACCGGAGATATGGCCGTAGCCAATGAGGATGGATTTTTTCAAATCGTCGATCGCAAGAAGGAGATGATTCTGGTTTCAGGATTTAATGTGTACCCCAATGAAGTAGAAGATGTTATTGCCACTCATCCCAAAGTATTGGAAGTGGCGGCCATAGGTGTCGATGATCCGAAATCCACCGAGGCTGTTAAGGTGTTTATCATAAAACGTGACGAAAGTTTAACAGATCAAGAAATCATTGATTTTTGCCGAGAAAATATGACGGGTTATAAGTGCCCGAAACATGTTGAATTTAGGACGGACCTACCCAAAACGAATATTGGGAAAATTCTTCGCAGAAAATTAAAAGAAGAGGAGTCCTAAGCTCCATCCATTAAGGGATGCGTCCAAACCACACGGGAGGAATTAAAGCCGCCAGCATCATTCCAGGACATCCAGTAGGCATTTGAGGGCTGTGGTGATGATGCACCAATGTCTGGTATTTTTTACTGGCCATGCCCTGGGAGTTGAAGCAATTATCACCGTTAGCGGTACTGTTAAGGCCCCTAAATATTTCAATCCTCGGTACGATTAGATCATAAACTTTGATGAACCTTTATAGTAATATATGCAATATTAGTATACCGGTTACCAATTTTCCAAGTAGTTTTATCGCTGATGACCGTATCAAGGACATTCGTTATAGGGGACATTCATGGCGCTCACCTGGCGCTATTACAATGTCTAAAGCGCGCCGACTTTAATTATCAAGAGGACCGATTGATAGCTTTAGGTGATGTTTGCGATGGTTGGCCTCAAGTAGATGCTTGTATAGAGGAACTTCTGCTGATAAAAAACCTCAGCTATATCCTGGGGAACCATGACTATTGGGCTCTGAAGTGGGCGCGTCAGCAGGAGTTGTCCGATTTTTGGTTGCAGCAGGGTGGCCAGGCTACTGTAAATTGCTATCCGGAAGGTATGCCTAGCACTCATGTGAAATTCTTAAGCCAAGCTGATTTATACCTGGTGGTTAATGATTGCTTATTTGTACATGGAGGTATTCTACCTGATACGCCTATTTCGGATCAGGACTACCAAACGTTCCTATGGGACCGCAGCTTATGTGATTTAGCTTTAAGGTTAAAGGAACAATATTTGGAGAGAAAACTGGGCCCCTACAAAGAGATCTATATCGGTCATACACCCACCATCCGCGCTGGCTCTTACCTACCCATAAACTCTGGTAACGTTTGGATGATGGATACTGGAGCAGCTTGGAGTGGGCCACTGTCTATGATGGATATTCAATCAAA
>JAJCYK010000267.1 GCA_029262935.1 Cytophagales bacterium
TCCTCCGCGTTTCCAGGATCATCGGTGGATTCTGCCATAGGCGTTGTTTGAGCGGGGTCAATCCGCCAAGCTTGCAAGGAATTGAAGTATTTCACCTGGCCTTGCGGATCCGTCCATTTTCGACCTTTAAGGTTAAATTGGACATCAACTTCTTGGCCCACTTGCATACCATCCAGCAGGTCACATTTGTCTTGAATTAACTCGAATTTAATGAATTCCGGATATTGAGGATTCTCAGAATATTCCAGCACGAACTCCCTTTTTCGAAAGGTCTCTTTTACTTGTACCGTATCGCTTAACTCCAGTATTTTTCCCTTTATGTTCATATTCTCAATTATTAAACGGCTATATTTATGCCCAAATTAATTGATCCTAAGTACATAAAAAAATATATGTCCATTATCCAGGTAAAAAGAACAAGAGCGCAAGAATCTCGAGCCGCCATTGAGCGTTTGTATATCGTAATGCGACACTTGTTCAACCGTGGATATTACAAGCCTTTTGGCGTTTCTGGTACGGCAATTCGACAGGCATTGCTGACTCTAAGCCCTGAAATTTATGGCAGCATTACAGATCCAGACAAGGTAGAGCTTGATGGCTTGCTTTATGTAATGGAACGCTTACCCAAAGGCATAGAAGAATGTCGTTTTGTAAAGTTAACATCAGAGGAAGGTTATGGAGGTTCTAATTTCGATGTGATCATTCCGGCTAAAAGGAGGCGGCATTGTTATCGAATTGATGAAGAACAGATGTTCATCGAGATCACTCGCGGTCGATCCGAAATCTACGATATTCTTACTCATTTGACCTTCCTGTATATTGAAGCGGAGAAGATAAAGAATCGGGCTCTAGATGAAAAAGGAAACAAGACTCGGGAATGGGTAAAGATGGAGAAAGTGGTGGAAGGAGGAGTAGCCATTGATGCCGCTAACAGAGAATTGGCCTTTAGTTATTTAAGCACCATTCTAGGCAGGACTTTTGAAGAAACGGAGCAGACATACGACCGGTTTCAAGGAAGCGATTTGCACCATGGATTGTTTCATGTAGTGTACTGGTTGGGCAAAATTGCCTTGGAAGAATCTCTGGAAGAAAGAGACCGGAGCATCAGTTTTACCGCTACACTTCGGGAAAGGATCGGTCATCACATCTACGGGGACCGATGGGCGCGTCAAATTAAGGACTATCTGCATAGCAATGATCTTATAGAGCAACCACTGCACGTGATAAGTGCTAACTTGCACAGTGTATTAAATAGCATTTATGCTTACCCTGCTTTAAAAAAGATGCCGGGTGGCTGGAAGACTATTGAACACACTGCCCTAGAATTGAGTAAACCCCAACATGCGGCTTGGAATGATAAAGTACGGGCCTATGCCGGTGAAAACGGAGTAAAGTATTTGGACGACCCTTCGGGAACTAACATTTCCGTGCAGATTATTAATACAGCTGCCTGGGACCTCAAAAAGCTAGCCCCGGAGTTAGCTCTGAACGAAGACTACCTACAAAAAGAAAAACCTGTTATTATCGTACTCGATTACGCCTTTGGTGAACAGGCGTATGAAATAATGGATGAACTTTTAAGACCCGTTGAAGTAGGCTCCGATCAAATCCCTCTGTCCATTAGCTCCATTTCCATTATGGGCAAGGCCGGTATCCTTAGTGGTGGCAAGGGAGATATCATGGTTCCCAACGCACACATATACGAAGGAACAGCCGACAATTACCCTTTTGACAATGCCTTGTCTGTGGAAGACTTCAAAGAAGTTGGGCTTCAAGTATATGAGGGGCCCATGATTACGGTTTTGGGTACCTCTTTACAGAATAAAAATATTCTGCATTATTTCCGTAATAGCAGTTGGAAATGCATTGGGCTGGAAATGGAAGGAGCTCATTACCAAAAAGCCATCCAAGCTGCCACCCGCATCCGTAAGAGTATTAGTGAAAATACCATCTTAAGGTATGCCTACTATGCATCGGACAACCCGCTGGTTACAGGCTCTACACTGGCATCGGGTAGCCTGGGGGCAGTTGGTGTGAAACCCACTTATTTGATCACCTTAAAACTGCTTGAGAAAATCCTACAAGGCAACCTATGAGAATCCTGCTGATACAGGCTCACCCAGACAAAGAGAGTTTTAATCATGCTCTGGGACAAGCCTATCTTAAAGGTGCCAAATCTTCCAACGCCGAGGTGAAGGTATTAGTAATTCATGATTTACAGTTTAACCCCGTACTAAAACACGGCTATAATCAAAGAACGGAGCTAGAGCCAGATCTAGTTCAAGCCCAAGAATGGATAACCTGGGCGGACCATTTGGTATTGGTCTATCCAACCTGGTGGGGTTCAGTACCTGCTTATTTTAAAGGGTTTATTGATAGAGTTTTTTTACCAGGCTTTGCTTTTAAAAAGCACGAAAGCGGCCCCTGGTGGGACAAGCTGCTGTCCGGTAAATCCGCTAGGCTTATCACTACTCTAGATACACCAGGCTGGTATTTTAGAATATTTTTTGGCAATGCAGGACATAAAGTGATGAAAAAAATGGTGTTGAACTTTACTGGAATTAAACCAGTTAGAATCACTCATATTGCCCCTGTAAGGCATTCCAGCGCCTCCTGGCGCAGTAAATGGCTGACAAAAGTAGAGCGTTTAGGGCAACGACAGTCCTAATGCGTCTTTAGAAACCTCCTTTAAAATCAACTCTCTGAGTATCTCCGTTCCTTGCACATGTAAGGTCTTGAAAAAAGTACAATATATTAAAACGTGAAATATTATCATATTGGTACCTGAAATTTATCATTTTGGGATTAACAGGGTAGTTTAGTAAGTTTTACAATCATCCATACATCTGATTTTCAGATATATAGATATATAAAGTCATTTTTGGCACACTTCCTGTTGATCTAGTTGTAAATTTTTTCAATTCTAATGTCGATTATAGTTGATATTAGATTAATTATATTTTTTAATCTATTTGGTTCATTTTTTTTCACAAAGATCATTTGAACTAAATAGGACAACCGGATAATACTATGGCTTCACTAAATCCTATTAATGGAACCCTAGGTAGAAGAAGAGCGGCTCAATTACTTCGTCGTTCCACCTTTGGGCCTACTAGGCAAGATATAGATCTGTTTGCTACTCGTACTGCGGATCAAGCTATTGCGGAGTTGTTTCAAGCAGTAGCAGTACCTACACCTCCCACAGATTACGACTCCTTTAAGGAATGGTGGTTGGAGCAAATGTTGGGCTCTGGACGTTCTGCAGTAGAAAAAATGACGTTCTTTTTCCATACGCATTTTACCGCTAAAGAAGAGGTCGTTGGAAATAATCAAGCCCTGTGTCATCAAAACGAACTTTTTAGGTATTACGCTGCAGGTAACTTCAGAGAACTTACTACGAAAGTCAGCATGGATAATGCTATGATGATCTTTTTGGATGGAAATGAGAATTCAAGAAATAACGTAAACGAGAATTACGGACGAGAATTATTGGAACTCTATACTATAGGGAAAGGACCTCAGATCGGTGACGGTGACTATACCAACTACACAGAACAAGACGTAAAAGAGGCGGCCAGAGTGCTATCGGGATATAATAACGATGAAGATTTTTTGACATTGGATCCGATCACAGGACTGCCCACAAGTATTGTAAGAAATGATGGGGGCACTATTGCTAACGCACATGATGCCGAGACCAAGACATTTAGCGCTGCTTTTCAAAATACCGTCATTGCTCCCAACGCTTTGGTGGGAGAAGATGCTACAGTAGCTGCCACCTTAGATGAGTTGGATCAGTTAATAACCATGATCTTCAATCAGGACGAGACAGCCCGTCACATTTGTAGAAAGATATACCGGTATTTCATGTACTATGAAATTACCGCAGAAATTGAACAGGATATAATCGTCCCTTTGGCCAATACCTTCAGAAACGGCAACTACGAAATTTTACCAGTACTTCAACAGCTTCTACGGAGTGAACATTTTTACGATGCGGACAACGCTATTGCTGATGATGATAATCATGCAGCAATTATAAAGTCACCGTTGGAGTTGATACTAGGTACCATCAGGTACTTTGGAGTAACCATGCCGGTACCTGGAACCCAAGAGTTTTTAGATGCCGTACAAAATGGGATATTAGGACCCATGGTGCTACAAGGATTGACTTTAATGGAGCCCTTTGAAGTGGCCGGGTACGCAGCTTACCATCACAATCCTGACTTTAACAGACACTGGATGTCACATAATAAGTTGGCGCGTCGTTATGAATACATAGGTCGGATCATGACGAGCATGGACGACTTTGGATTCCAATTGGACGCGGTGAGTTTTGTGGAAAATAACATCTCTGATCCTTCAAATGCCCAAGTCATCGTACAAGAATTAGTTGATGATCTTTTACCAGAAATAATTACCACAGTCCGATTTGATTACTTTCTAAATGATATCCTATTGGATGGATTATCCATGGCCAACTGGACCACGGAGTGGTTTGCTTACCAAAGCTCCGGCGACGACTCAGCAGTGAGAACTCAGCTAGAAAATCTATTCAATGCATTAATGCAATCGCCTGAATATCAATTACATTAATTTTAAAAAGACAGCTATGAGACGTAGAGGTTTCCTAAAGAAAATACCAGTAGCAGCTTCAGCACCATTTGTGTTAAATGGAATTCCGTTGGGAGTTCTTGGCAATGGTCAATTACAACAAGTCGCAGCTGCTAGTGGCAATGATAAAGTCTTGGTGCTGATTCAGCTTCATGGCGGTAACGATGGTCTTAATGCAGTAATACCTATAGATCAATACGCACAATATTTCAATATTAGACCCAACATCGCAATTCCAGAAGATGGTAGTCGAGGTTACATTCCCCTGGATAGTACTTTGGATGTTGCAGATCAAGTGGGCCTTCACCCAGATATGATTGGGACTAAGACTTTATACGACCAAGGTAAAGCCGCTATTGTACAGGGTGTTTCTTATGAAAACCACAACGGATCGCACTTTCGAGGAAGAGATATTATGTTTATGGGTGGTGATTATGACGACTACCTGGGATCCGGTTGGATGGGAAGATACTTAAGTCACTGTTACCCCGATTATCCCGATGCGTATCCTACTACGGAAATGCCCGACCCCTTAGGGTTAGAACTGGGAACTACTGTTTCCTTGGGATTTCATCAAGAAAACGGTATTCCGGTAGCGATTGCAGCCAATGATCCTGAAGGGTTTTTTGACTTGATCAATAGCACTGGAGGTTTGCCTCCTGAATCTGTGATTAATACTCACTATGGACAGGAGCTACAATGGATAATGGATATTGAAGCCAATTCCAATACGTATGCAGATCGATTAAAAGAAGTATACGAGAATGGTTCTAACGCAGCTAGTGTTACCTATCCAGATGTTTATCCGCTTTCCGCTAATCGATTGGGCAATCCACTCACACCTCAGTTGAGACTTATCGCCAGGATGTTAAGTGGAGGATCCAAAACGAA
>JAJCYK010000268.1 GCA_029262935.1 Cytophagales bacterium
AACGACACGAGTTTAAAACAGTACATATGTTGCAAGCAGGTAAATGGAAATTTTCAGGTACCTGGATATATGCCACTGGCAAACCTTTCACAGCCCCTCAAGGCTTTTATCAAGCACAGGGAGTGGGGACGGACCCTTTAACTGTATTCGAAATCACGGACATAAACTCCTTTAGATTACCGGACTACCATCGTTTGGATTTATCCGCGACATACGGTTGGAAATGGGGTAAATGGAAAGTAGAATCGGGACTTAGCATTTACAATGTTTATGGCCGATCCAATATTAAATTCAAACGTTTTGAAATAACCAATATCGATCCCTCGGGCGGGCAATTGTTGGATCGGCCCAGTATCTTTTCCTTTGATGTAAATATGTTGGGTTTTACCCCAAATATCTTCCTTAATTTTAAACTGTGACCATGTTCAGGTTTTATAGATATCTATATATGGTTATCATGCTCTTGATGGGCTGCGAAGAGGATGCTACTCCTGTATTAGACGATACGGTAGTTGTGGACGGTGTGATCTTCACGGGACAACCCGTACGAGATTTAAAAATATGGCAATTAAGCGACTTGGCTGCTACTAACCCCGCTCCATTGGAAGTGGATGCCATAGTCATTCGTAGTGAAGGCACGGATTATTTCCTCTCTCCCCAAAACGGTACGCCAGGTACTTACTACGATGCCAGCGAGATGCTGCAGTTGGTGCCCGCACAATTCTATCAGCTGCTGATAGTAAAAAACGAGAAACTGATCGTCAGTGCAACCCAAGTACCTTTACCTCCGGCAGGATTGACTATTGAGCAACTTCTTTATGCCATTGATAGAACCGATCGCAATAGTAACGGAGGGTTTAATATTTCCTGGACCAATACTCAGGGTAATAGTTTTATTGGCAAATTGGTCCTGATCAGTGATCCATTAATTAAAATTGATCCTTTTGAAGAGGAAGATCCCCCTTTGGAACTAATATTAGAGGTGGCCAGGGGTGGTCAATATCAAATACCGTTTAACCAGATCAATTATTACGGGAGGTACCGGTTTGTCTTGTATGCCATAAATCAGGATTATGTTAGCTACTTTGGAAATTCTCCTACTGATGTTCGGGTCCAACAGTTTACCAATGTCTTTAACGGATTTGGGATTTTTACTGCGTTAACTCCCGATACGGTCTATTTTGACGTAGTCCCTAATTAATTTATCCCTTTATTTTAAATACATAATCAATTGATTATAAGGTATTTATAAAAAAATTGATTTTTTTTCAATTTTTCAGGGTCTCTTTTTTCTGCCAGGTTGTACTATTAACAAACAGCGACTGATCACCGCTTGAATTGTTTAATCTTAATAAAATGTATAGCCATGAAATTCATAAATAAATTTTTACTTATAAGTGGGTTGATGTTGACTTTAGTTGCCTGTGACAACGACGGGGAAGTAACACCACCACCCACCACAGATCAAACTGAGTTAAGTGTAGAAGCAAACCGTCAGGTACAGGTGAATCAGTACTTGGACGATGTCCGTACTTTGGGATTTGGTGCACCAGGTGGTTTATTACAAGACAGATCCGGGTTTGCCGGAGGGCGATCCAACACCTCATCTTGGAACCGCATGCGTACTTTTATGAACGGTGCTGAAAAGTCTGCCACTGATGGTGTTTGCGTCGCTCAGATTTTTGTTTTAAATGACGATGGAAGTTTCACCTGGATCATTGATTTTGGTGATGGTTGTGAAATAGACGGCGAGTTTTGGAAGGGTAAAGTACTAGAGACTTATCATCTTGATGAAGAGGCTGGAACTTATAAAGCTTTCATAGGTTTTGAAAAGTTCGGCCAGGAAACGTGGGAAATTAGTGGGGTAAGCGCCTTGGAAGGAACCTACGTAGATGGAGAAGAATTTTCTACTGAATTCACTTTCGTAAGGAACTTGGACGTGATAGATGGGTCTGAAATGTGGTCCATAGAGCAAATAGGTAGTGAGTCTTTGGACGATCAAGCCTGGACCGTGCTGCAGATGGCGTCTGATATCAACTACTCGAATTCAAATAACAATGATGCCTTTGTTTATCAAAATTTGGTAATTACTCCCTTGGTTTACGATTTCAACTGTGGCGATGATATCATCACTTTTGTGTCGGGAATAGATGCGATCAAAGTAAATGAAAAAGAAGTATTGTTACTTTTTGGTGAAGGCGCCTGTGACAACTTGGTTACCGTTAAAGAGGGTATTTTGGAAGTTGTAATAGACGTTTCTGAGGACGAAATGGGCTAATCCCTTTGTTCATTTCTACCTTTATTTTCGTAAAAAAGGAGCCGTCGAGGGCTCCTTTTTTCTTTTGTCAATAGTTTTTCTCTGGGATTGCTTAAATTGTAGGTTGTGGCATCAACTAATATTCATTGAGATACTCAGTATTTATACTTTTAGGGTTACTACTATTGGTTTCCTGTCAGAGTGAGGAAGACCCGCCTCCCATTCGCGTAATTCCAGACTTGGTGCAATCCCATGTTGATCGGTTCCTTTTGGAGGCAGAAAGACGAGGTCGTCAAGTGGACATTAGTAAATTGAGTTTTGAGTTTGAAAATGACCTTACTTCCGGGCCTAACCGAGGGCTGGTAGTGGCCACTTGCACACAAACGCAAGATCTTCATTTAATACAAATTGATACCACCAACACGTTTTGGATTTTTGGTGGAGAGATGGGGCATGAAGAGGTCGTTTTTCATGAGTTGGGGCATTGCATACTGGACAGACCGCATACTGAAAGCAAACTGACCAACGACGCCTTCGCAAGTATCATGAGAGCCCAAGGCTCGCTGTCCTATGGGAATTTTAATGCACTGGTACGCAATGAGATTATTCATCGAAGAGATTATTATTTGGACGAGTTGTTGGATGAAACCACATCGGCTCCTTGCTGGGCGGATGATAACTCCAACCCGTCATTTCCCATGACCCTCTTTCAAGATGATCTACTTCGTTTTGGGTTCTTGTTTCCAACTACTGATCAGAACAATCAGCTTTGGTTCGTGTCGCAAAACCAACTTTACCGTAGTGATCAGGATGCACTTGATGCCGTTTCAATTGATTTCGAGGGAATTAATGCGCTGACTAGAGACCAGCAAGGAAACATTTGGGTTGCAGGGAAAAAGGGAGACCGTGGTATGATTGGAACTTTTGTAAATGATGTATTTCAAATCATTTATGAAGACCAACAGCCTCTGGGTCCTTTGTTTGACTTACGCCAATTTTTATTTGACCAGGACGATCACTTATGGTTTTTTAATGATCAGGGGAGCCTTTGGGTAGAGGATACGCAGGGGGTTATTAATGAAATTATAGACCAAGATAATAGGTTCTTAAGTCGGATGGCATTAGGCCCTGACGGGGCGGTGCTAGTGGTTAGAGGTTTTGATCTGCAAATTTACCAAAACAGTATTGATCCTCCCCAGATTCTAAACTTTAATAATTCAATTTTGCCACCCGGATCAATATCAGATTTAATAACAGATGGTGAAGGAGTCGTTTGGATCATTACGCAACGTTTCCAAGGTGCTGTGACACTGGTTCGATACCGATCAGCTACTGGAGTTGAGGCATTGAATTTGGCGGATGTTAACATGCCAGATACCTTTGCTCAAGGCTTAGCAGTAGACGGTCAAGGTGTACTATGGCTGGCTAGCTCGAATGGGTTGAAGAAATGGGAGGGAAGTTACTTTTCAAACTACTGTCTGTACAATGCTGGTAGTCCGATTTTAAGTTTTTCAGATGTGGTTATCGACGCGATGGGGAATGTTTGGGGTTATGGTGAGGATGCCACTACATTTCAAAAGAAATTACTACGACTAGAAACGGGCAGCTAACCTTAGCCCTGGTGTCTGGCCCTGGAGGCAATAAGTTCTTTGGATGGCGCTGGAAGGTGTGAATTTTGGCCAGTACTTTTTACCACAGAAATTGCAATGAGGAATAAATTCAAGCCCTTGTTCTAATTGATTCAAAGACCAATTTACCTGATTTTCGCTACCGCATCTTTGACAATTGTACCATTGGATGTTCTCAAAAAGACTATTTTTTGGTTGCTGAATCTCTGTTTTTTCCAAAGCAGGGGGCATTGGGGTAGCAGGGACATTCACCATTTGCTGAGCCCAACATGTTGCGATACCAGCAAAGAATAAGAACAAAAGGAGTACCAAACGCATATTCTAACTTAACATTAAGCGCTATACTTAAGAAGTCGATCTTTTTGGATTCCTTAGTGCTGTAAGTTTTTGGGATGTTTTACTGAAGATAATAGTCTTCTTTTCTTTCCTTCAAGGCTCTTTTGTCATTTTCCTGACCTTATTACGCCTGAAAAACCACAACAATAACAGGGCAATCGATCCAACCAAAACTGCCCATTTCCAGCGGTTGTTGGAGAAGCTTAAGGGTTCGGAGTTACCCACAAAAATAAATGTGGCCCATTGACTTGGGTGGGATTGGAAGGGATCTGCTTGTTCAAGATAGGTCAGTTTTGCTTGCTGTAAAGCTTGATCTTTGGGCAGGCCTTCTTTGATGTTCTCAAAGAAATGAGCCATGATATCCGCGGTTGGCTTATCTTTAGCTTGCCAAAGACTCATTACAATGTTAGGGGAGCCTGCGAATTGAAAGGCCCTGGAAAGGTTCATGATTCCTTCACCTCGGGCTATTTCTCCAAAGCCGGTATTGCAAGCGCTTAAAACAGCCAGTTGCGAGGAAAGATCTAAATCATAAATTTCATGGGCAAATAGATTGCCATCTTCAAGTCCGCTGGTATCTGCCGTAAACAACAACCTACTGTTCATAGGATCTTGGTCATCCACATAGGCATGCATGGCTAGGTGAAGAATTTTGGCTGCTGCAGGCGATGCTTTAAATAGGCTTTCAGTAGCTTGATCCTCCAAAAAGATCTCGCCATTAAACAGCGATCGCGCAAACCCGACCTCTTCCAATGACCCTAGTAGCTCTGGAAGGTTTTGCGGACTGCCTCTATAAGCGGGAGCAAATCCCCGGTAATTGCTTTCATTTCCACGTTCAGGACTGTTTTGGCGAAACAAGGTCATGGAAGGTGTATAGGACAGTGCATATTGATAGACCAGATAGGGGACTTTAGACTCCTTGAGACTTTCTGAAGTGGTAAAAGCATCGAATGGGATGTGCCCCAAAACGCCATGGGGCACAATAATTAAGTTGGAGAGCGGGTCTTTTCTTTCCCCGATAGGTTTTTTAATTAATTCTTGATAAAAGGTATACGGAAGGTTACTGTTTTTGAAA
>JAJCYK010000269.1 GCA_029262935.1 Cytophagales bacterium
CTATGTTGACGACGTGATCTTGGTAAGCCCACAGGGGAATCAGATGTACCGGGAGCCGGATCTTATTGATGTATGGTTCGATTCAGGATCTATGCCCTATGCCCAATGGCACTATCCTTTTGAGAATGAAGAGATATTTAAAAGCAGTTATCCTGCGGATTACATCACGGAAGGAGTGGATCAAACGAGAGGATGGTTTTTCACGCTCCATGCCATAGCCGTTATGTTGTTTGATTCGGTTGCCTTTAAAAATGTAATTGCCAATGGTTTGGTGTTGGACAAGAGCGGCAATAAAATGTCCAAGAGGTTGGGTAACGCGGTGGACCCATTCAAAACCTTGGACCAATACGGCGCAGATGCCACCAGATGGTATATGATTAGTAATGCAAATCCGTGGGACAATTTAAAATTTGATGTGGCTGGCATCGAAGAAGTGCAAAGGCGGTTCTTCGGAACATTGCACAATACCTATGCCTTTTTCGCACTCTACGCCAACATTGATGCATTTACGTTTATACCGGGAATTTCTGATGAAGAATCCAAAAATGAAAGTGACCGCTGGATCATTTCCAAATTGCATAGCCTAATAAAACGGGTGGACGAAGCCTACCAGGATTATGAACCTACCAAAGCTTGCCGGCCCATTCAAGAGTTTGTGGTTAATGACCTAAGTAACTGGTATGTTCGCTTGAATCGAAAACGTTTTTGGAATCCAGCAACCATTAAGTCCGCTAATGGTGATGGTTCTGACAAAAAGTGCGCCTACCAGACACTATATAACTGCTTGGAAGCCGTAGCTAAATTGGCGTCTCCAGTGGCGCCATTTTATGCGGATCACTTATATGGTGACTTAAACCGGGTCAGTGGTAAAGAAGTTTGTGAATCTGTACACCTAAGCGACTTTCCTGTAGCGGATGATTCCAAAATCGACTTGGACTTAGAAACAAAAATGCAATTGGCACAAGATGTCAGTTCTTTGGTTCACAGCTTGCGTAAAAAACAGCGTATTAAAGTGCGTCAGCCCCTGTCAAAGATTCTAATTCCAATTCTAAATCAAAAGACCCGACATCAGATAGAGGCGGTAGAAGATCTTATAAAATGGGAAGTAAACATTAAGGAAATTGAATATGTACACGACACCGCAGGGGTAGTAGTAAAAAAGGTAAAGCCCAATTATAGAAAGCTGGGTCAACAGTATGGGTCGTTGGTTAAAGACTTAAGTGCTAAGATCAACAGCTTTCATCATGACGAAATTCAGATTTTAGAACAAGGGAGTCAGTTGGAACTTACCGTTCAGGATCAAACCGTTTATCTGACCTCAGAAGATGTTGAAATAATTTCGGAGGACATCCCCGGCTGGTTGGTAGCAAATGAAGGGAATCTAACCGTGGCTCTTGACGTTAATATTACCGAAGAGCTAAGAAAAGAAGGCATTGCCCGTGATGTAATTAACCGCATTCAGAACCTTAGAAAAGACATGGGACTGGATGTACAAGACAAGATCACTGTTTCTTTCGAAAAGAACGAAGCTTTGGTAAACGACGCCATACAATCTAATAGTGATTATATTTGCCAAGAAACTCAAGCGCTGTCTCTTACCATTAAAGATTCAATTCCCGACGCTAAAGTTTTGGAGATGGACGATATTGTATTAAAAGTGAAGGTTGAAGTTTGATACAATGAGGTATTTTAAGTACTACATTCTAACCTTAGCTGTAACTCTAACGGATCAACTGTCCAAACTACTGGTTTACTTCAATATGGACCAAGGTCAGTCAATACCGGTATTTGGAGAATGGTTTCAATTGCACTATGTACTTAATCCAGGAATAGCATGGGGTTTCGAATTTGATTTTCTCTATGGTAAATTGTTTCTAACCTTGTTTCGATTGCTGGCAGCAGCTGGCATCGCTTATTACCTTTATTATCTGGCCGTAAAACGTACACATCAAAGCATTTTAATCTCTCTGGCATTAATTCTAGCGGGAGCTTTAGGAAATGTAATAGACAGTACCTTTTATGGAGCCCTATTGGGTTTGCCGACGAAAGAAGCTATGACGCCCTGGTTTCATGGACAGGTAATAGATATGTTTTATTTCCCTATCTACTACGGTACCTTTCCTGAGTGGATGCCGTTTTGGGGATCACAAACTTTTCAATTTTTTAGACCAGTATTCAATTTAGCTGATGCAAGTATTTTTATAGGGGTAACTTTTGTATTAGCTTTACAACACAAATATGCATTGATTGGCCCCTCCGAAAAAAAGGAGATTGCCTTAAAGACTAAGACCTATTGAAATACTCCAAATTCTTCTTGCTTACGCTATTGGTAGTCCTACTTGATCAAGCTTTAAAGCTTGCAATACACTACAATATGGAACTTAATACCGAAGTGTTAGTACTTGGAGATTGGTTTCGCCTTCATTACATTTTAAACAATGGAATGGCCTTTGGCCTTAAGCTTGATTGGGAGTATGGAAAGTTATTATTAACAAGCTTTCGCCTGCTGGCCATGGTGGGTATTAGTTACTATTTGATATTCTTAATAAAAAAAGGTGTACCCCAGGGGTTGTTATGGTCTGTAGCCTTAATACTAGGAGGAGCTATTGGAAATTTAGTGGATAGTATATTTTATGGTGTTTTATTGAATAATGCCCCATTAGACGCCATCACTCCCTGGTTCCACGGACAGGTTATTGATATGCTTTATTTTCCGTTATTTCAAGGGCGTTTCCCAGATTGGTTACCGCTCTGGGGAGGGGATTATTATGAATTCTTTCGCCCAATTTTCAACTTGGCCGATTCTTCAATATTTATTGGAGTAGTAATAATCTTAATCGGGCAAAAGAGGTTCTTTGCAGAACCAGAGGAGGTTTCAGAGCCCATTGAAAGCACCGTTTTGGCTTCAGAAACCCCATCGGAAGAGTAGCAAAATTTCATTCATCCTTGCTCAATTGGCGCCATATCTTACATGTGCCAATTTCTGATTCTCTTTACATTCTAATTGGAAAGGGAATATAATACTTTGTAACTACGAAATTATCTAATTCCATGGACTAGCAGGGCCTTTATGGCCGTTGTTCGGTTCAATAACCTAGTTACAATGATAAAATCTTATCACAACGGTAGTATAACCCTTGTATTAAGCCTGGCAATTCTTGCACTTTTTCTTAGTGAAACACGGTTACAGGCTCAAAATACCGTAGGGATCGGTACAGCGAGCCCCAACACCAATGCGGTGTTGGAATTGGTAACTCCAGGAGGGAACCAAGGCGTGCTGTTACCACGAATCACCACTTTGCAAAGACAAGCAATGGAAGCTTCTTTGGGTAGTGCGGAAAATGGTCTTATCACGTACGATACAGATCTAAACTTATTTTTTCATTGGGTAGATGTTGCATGGGTGGTAGGACTGGGTTCGTTTTCCAACGTAGCGGGAGGTGATCTTCAAGGTACCTATCCCGATCCAACACTCCGCGATGACGCCATCACTTCTGTCAAGATTCAAGACCAATCCATTGCAACAGTTGACCTTGCGGACGATGCAGTGACCGCACAGAAGGTAAATGGGGAAGGAAATAACAACGCTGTACTAGGCACGGATGCCAGCGGAAACCCTCAATGGGAGCCAAAAGCTAATTTTATTGGAAATGGTTTAACTAATGGTACCATTTTAATTGGAGATATTGCCAATGTAGCGCAAGCCCAGACCGTAACCGGAGACCTTTCCTTGAGTAATGATGGAACTGCTACCATCAACGACAATACTGTTACCAGCAGTAAGATTCTGGACAATACCATCTCAGCAGCGGACATCGGCACGGATGGGGTAACAGAAGATGAAATTGCCACTGGTGCGGTGTCGACGGATGAAATATTAGATGGCAGCATTACCACCGTAGATTTAGCAGATAATATGATAACAGGTGCCAAAATACTGGACGCTACCATTGGGGCAGCAGACATTGGCACCGACGCTGTTGATAGTGATGAGATTGCTACGGCTGCAGTATCTTCAAATGAAATTGCCGACGGTGGCATATTAAATGCAGATCTGTCGCCCAATGCGGTAAACAGTGCCACCATTTCTGACGGGTCGATTATAACGGACGACATTGCTAGTGGTGGGAACAACAAGGTACTTATTACCACGGCTGGTGGTACAGTTTTTTGGGAAAACATAAGCCTCTTTGAGACCAGTACTTTGCCTGAAGGAAACATCTTTGTGGGAGACGTATCAAATACTGCCGCTCCGTTGAATGCCAGAGGAAGTGGCCGGGTGTTAATTGGAGACGGGACCTCTTTGCAATCGGTAAACTTAACTGGAGACATAAGCTTGACCTTTACTGGGGATGCCCAAATAAATGCGGGGTCAGTCGGTAGTACTGAGGTTATTGACAATAGCCTTACCTTAGATGACATTGGGCCAAATGCTATTGAATCCTCAGAACTAGCAGATAATGCTGTGGACAATGGGGCCATACAAGACAACGCAGTTTCAAATACCAAGCTTGCGGATGATGCAGTATCTAATGCAAAAATTGCGGATGATGCTGTTACCAGTGCTAAAATCAATGACGGAAGCGTAGCTACTGTTGACTTAGCAGATGATGCTGTAAACACCTCTAAAATTGATGGAGAAGGAAATAACAATGCCGTGCTTACTACCACTGCTGGGGGAAACCCGCAATGGGAAAGTCGTGGGAATTTCGGGACTTCAAGTTTGCCTAATGCCAACATATTCGTTGGTGATGGAGCTAGTATATCACAAGCTCGCCCGGTAACCGGAGATGTCACGCTAAGCAACACAGGCAACATACAGATCAATAATGATGCGGTGGGTACCAATGAAGTCACCAACAACTCCCTCACCGTAGACGATATTGGACCAAATGCAATTGAGGCATCGGAACTTGCGGATAACTCAGTAGATGTGGGAGCTGTCCAATCCAATGCGATCACCACTCCCAAGTTAATTGACAATGCCGTTACAGTAGCCAAAATTGATGGGGCTGGAAACAACAACTCCATACTGACCACTGACGCGGGTGGTAACCCCCAATGGGAAGCTAAATCCACTTTGGATATTGACCCCACTAATGAGATACAGGACCTTTCTCTAACAGGAAATACTTTGAGTTTAAGTGGGGACGCCACTACCGTGGACTTAATTGGATATTTAGATAATACCGATACTCAAAACCTTACAAATGTCTTGAGCCAAGGGAATAATGCAGGAGGTAGTCCTATGGTAAACGTAGCCGACCCCACCAACGCTCAGGATGTAGCTACCAAGAATTATGTGGATACTCAATCTGTAAATGATGCGGATGCTGACCCTACCAACGAAATTCAAGACTTAGACGCAGTACTAACTCAGGGCAATGATGCAGGGGGCGTGGCCATCACCAATGTAACAGATCCTAGTGGCGCCCAGGATGTAGCCACTAAGAACTATGTGGATACCCGATCGGTAGATGATGCGGATGCCGACCCTAATAATGAAATTCAAGACCTGGATGCAGTACTAACCCAGGGTAATGATGCTGGAGGGGTGGCTATCACTAATGTGACGGATCCTAGTAATGCTCAGGATGTAGCTACTAAGAACTATGTGGATACTCGATCGGTAGACGATGCAGATGCTAACCCTACCAATGAAATTCAAGACCTGGATGCAGTACTAACCCAGGGCAGTGATGCTGGAGGAGTAGCCATTACCAATGTTACGGATCCTAGCAATGCTCAAGACGTAGCCACTAAGAACTATGTGGA
>JAJCYK010000270.1 GCA_029262935.1 Cytophagales bacterium
CACGCTCTTTTATGGAATCAAGGATGAACCTGCATCCTACTATAAAAAGAAGAACAATATGAAACAATTAATCTCCATAATCTTACTCACACTGTTGGTAGCAGGAACGCCGCCGCCAACTAGCATAAAAATTACCGGTACCGTATACAGCGATGATGATAAACAAGGTTTACCAGGGGTAAATATATTGATCAAGGGTACCACCACTGGAGTAGTAACAGATTTCGAGGGTAGCTACACCATCGAGGTTCCTAGGGAAGGGGTGACTCTGATTTTTAGTTCCATAGGATTTGTTACAAAAAAAGTTACAGTATCCAATAAAAAGGTGATTGACGTATTTCTTCAGTCAGACGTTATGGAGCTATCAGAAGTGGTAGTTACTGGGACGGCAGCTGAAGTCCGCCGGGAAATGACGGGATCTGTAACTCATCGGACCAGAAAAAAGGGTAAAAACAAAAGTGTCTATTCCCAAGGCTATCATGATTATGAACATCAACCTATACAACATAACACAGAGGCCTATGCTGCGATAAACGAAAACATCTTTTTGGAGCCCAGAAAGCAGCCTTTATCTACGTTTTCCATAGATGTGGATGCGGCCTCTTATAGTAATATGAGACGGTTCCTGGAACAAGGACAGGCGCCTCCAATAGATGCAGTGCGGATTGAAGAAATGATTAATTACTTCAACTATGATTACCAACAGCCGTCCAACGAAAACCCATTTAGCGTGCATACGGAGTTATCCTCAGCGCCCTGGAATGATGACCATTATTTGTTACACATTGGCTTACAAGGGAAAAAAATTCCCATGGACAATTTACCAGCTAGCAATTTGGTCTTTCTTATTGATGTTTCAGGTTCCATGGATTCACCTAACAAGTTGGGGCTTTTAAAATCCGCTTTTAAGCTGCTTACCAATCAACTTAGGTCTCAAGACAAAGTTTCCATAGTGGTCTATGCTGGTGCCGCCGGCGTAGTATTGCCGCCAACCAATGGCCATCGTCAACAAGCTATCTTGGGAGCGTTGCAGAAACTACAAGCGGGTGGGTCCACCGCAGGTGGTGCAGGGATAAAGTTAGCTTATAAAATTGCCCAGGAACAGTTTATTGACGGCGGAAACAACCGTGTCATCCTAGCCACGGATGGGGATTTTAACATTGGCGCATCCAGTGACGGAGAAATGCAACGATTGATTGAGAAAGAACGCAACCAGGGGGTATTTCTTACGGTATTAGGGTTTGGTATGGGAAATTACAAGGACTCCAAAATGGAAATCCTGGCCAATAAAGGAAATGGAAACTACGCGTACATTGATACTATTTTGGAAGCAAAAAAAGTCCTGGTCAATGAGTTTGGCGGCACCTTATTTACCATAGCTAAGGATGTAAAACTGCAAATTGAATTTAATCCTGCAGAGGTAAAAGGGTATCGTTTGATAGGCTATGAAAACCGTTTGTTGCAAGATGAAGATTTCAACGATGATAAAAAAGATGCTGGAGAACTGGGTTCCGGTCATACGGTTACCGCCCTTTATGAAATCATCCCTCAAAATGGAAAACGAGGATCGAAATACTTAAAGTCAATAGACGACTTAAAATACCAGGACAAGAATACCGCCATCCGTGAATCAAGCGATTTGTTGACATTAAAGCTACGATATAAACAACCCGTGGGTACTCGCAGTCAGTTAATTGAACACGTAGTGTCTCCAGAGGTTACAAGCTTGGACCAAACCTCCAATAACTTCAGATGGAGTGCCGCGGTAGCCGGGTTCGGGATGTTGCTTCGGGATTCAGAGTTCAAAGGTAAGACCACCTACCAAAAAGTGGAACAGTGGGCGCAATCAGCTCGGGGAGAGGATTATGAAGGATACCGGGCCGAGTTTATTCGGTTGGTAAGAACAGGAGAATTATTAGTTAAAAATTAAAAATTTCTAAGATGAATAAATTAAAAATATTTGGAGTTGTTGGTGTATGTTGGATTATGCTAGCTGCTGTTCCATTGGTAAAACCTGGGACGTCTGACCATACGGATCATGACACCGTGGTAAATAGAGGTTTGGCCTGGTTGGCCGCTGCGCAACAAAATAATGGTTCCTGGGGCGCAGGTAGTCATGACCGGCAAGACGTAAGGGACCCTGGAACGGTAGCTGGCGATCCAGCTACTACAGCTTTCGCAGGCTTGGCACTAGTAAGAGCTGGGAGTAATTTACATGATGGTCCCTATAGCAATCAGGTAAGACGTGCGGCCGATTATCTCATTGCGGTGGTTAAAGCAAGTGCTAGAAATAGCCCTCAAATTACTGAAATTCGAGGCACTCAACCCCAGGTCAAACTTGGGAATAACATTGACGTGGCCTTGACGGCTCAGTTCTTAAGTAGAATTTTGGATGAGGTTAAGGGCGATGATTTGGAATTCGCTTTAAGAAGGTCGTTACAAACGTGTATTGAAAAGCTGGAAATGAGTCAGCAAGGTGACGGCAGCTGGACCCAAGGAGGCTGGGCTGGAGTTTTGCAGTCAGCAGCCGCTTTCAATGCCTTAGAGCGGGCACGTGTGCAAGGGTTGGATACAGATGATCAGGCGTTTCAAAAAGCCAAGGATTATCAGCGCAGCAATGTAAATGTGGCTTCAGGTAGTGCACCTTCCATTAAAACGGATGCCGCTGCAGGGGTGGCGTTGTATTCCATTGCAGGTAATCAAAGGGCCACTGCTCGGGATGCGAAAAAGGCTCAAGATTTAGTGAATCGTGCTCGTAAGGAGGGAAAACTGCAATCAGGTACCACTGTAAATAAAGAGGTACTGCAATCGCTGGATCTTTCTGAGGACGAGGCGGAATACTTGTCAGAAGCATACGATAAAAACCAAGCCACACAAGCTCAATTAAAAAACGAAAGTGTGTTGGCTGGGTTTGGAAATAACGGCGGAGAAGAGTTTCTCAGTTATATGATGACTAGTGAATCTTTAATTATTACCGGTGGTGAATCCTGGAAAGATTGGGACGAAGACATGCAACAACGTTTATCTAAGATTCAAAACAACAATGGCAGTTGGTCTGGGCATCATTGTATCACCAGTCCAGTGTTCTGTACGTCAGCAGCATTGCTTACCCTGACCACCGATAGGGATGAGGGGTTGTTAGTGAAGGATGATTAGGAATTATTTTAAAGTATGGACATTCCTGATCGTCATGGTGATCGGGTTAAATAGTTGTAAGCTCGGGGAAGTACCTGGGGGTATGCTTGCATTAACCGATGCTTGCAACTATTTATGGCAACAACAAGGGAAGGATGGTGCATGGCATAGCGAAAGCCACAGATTGATTGCAGGGGGTCATGCACTAACCCCCTTTCTATTGTGGACCTTGTTGGAAGTACCAGATTCCATTTACCAAGCGGATCCCACAAAGGTAAATGCCGGCATGAATTACCTCAGAGAACAACTTGATCAGCAAGAGATACTGGGATTTGCAGATCCTGACATTATGGAATATCCTAACTACAGCAATGCTTATGCCCTCATGTTGCTAGCTACCTACGGCACTGTTGAGGACACCCTGCGAATTACTGCCCTACAGGAGTACCTGCTTTCAGAGCAATTTGTGGAGTCGCGGGGGATCACCTCGGATCAATTGATCTATGGAGGGTGGGGATTTGGTGAGAAACTTAAGTACGGACAAAGTGGTCAGGTAGATCTAAGCCATACTCGAAGAGTGGTGCAGGCATTAAAGATTTCAGGCTATCCCATGGATTCGCTACAGCATAGCCTA
>JAJCYK010000271.1 GCA_029262935.1 Cytophagales bacterium
AGCGTTTATTCCTTCTTCAATAGATAGCGCTGATTTTGCGGAAGATCCTACACAAGCAGCATTTACCTGGGGCCAGACCAGGGGATTTGAGGACTATAGGAAAGGGCTTCTAGGAATTAACTACTTACAGGCTCTTCAGGAACAATGGGATATAAGTTTAAGCGTTTTTGGCAACTTTCGGGATACTTATGAACTTAGGCCGTTTAACATACTAAGTGAAAAAAGTGCCGTAGTGGGGTCTCGATTTAAATCCAACTATGTGTATGAGACTGCTGTAGGTAAGCTAGAATGGGTAATGGGCGGCGAATATTTTAGAGAGCACTATCAGTGGAGCACCTTTGTAAACGACGATCGGGTCGCGGGAAACTTGTTAAGCGATAATGATGAAATCAGATCTTATTATAACATTTTCACTGAAATCAATTGGTCCTTGGCTACAAATACCGTGTTAACCACCGGTATAAATTTCAATCGTACACAATACGATTACCAAGACCTGTTTTTAGGAGATGGCAATGACCAGTCCGGTGACTATCAATTTGAAAATCAGTGGTCTCCCAGGTTGGCCATTAATCACAAGTTCAATACAACTCAATCGTTGTACGCCCAGGTAAGTCATGGCTTTTCACCACCCGCATTGAGTGAAACACTAACACCAGATGGCGCTATCAACCCTGAAATACAACCTGAGACAGGCTATAACTTCGAGGTGGGTACCAGAGGACAATTAAAGCGAATACCATTTTGGTGGGATGTGTCCATTTACAGTATGTACATAAAAAACTTGTTGGTGGCACGTCGTACTGGAGATGATATCTTTGTAGGAATAAACGCCGGTAAAACCAGGCATCGGGGCATTGATCTAAGCCTTAATTATAAGCTTGACCTTTCCACACTACAGGTGCATATTTGGTCCACCTATGGTTTTGCAGATTATATTTTTAAGGAGTTTATGGATGAAGACAACGACTTTTCAGGTAATGAACTAACCGGAACTCCCAAACACAAATTTAGTGCTGGTGTGGATTTCGATCACAACTCAGGTCTTTTTGGTAATGTCAATTTTCTATCCGTGAGTGCCATGCCATTGAGGGACGACAATATTTTAAACTCAGACAATTATGGGTTAGTCAATGTTAAGTTGGGCTTCCAAAAGACCTTGGCTAAGAGCTTCCAACTAAAACTTTACTGTGGGATAAACAACGTATTTGATAGTCGTTATGCTTCCATGATATTAGTAAATGCATCCTCATTTGGAGGCAATGCCCCTCGATATTTCTATCCAGGCTTGCCCATAAATTACTATGGAGGTCTATCAATTCAATATAAATTCAACTAATCCCCCTAATTACGTTACTATAATGAGACATTGTCATTTCTATGACAAACATAAGGTTAGCAATTTTGGTTAGTTAAGCATATGTCCTACAACCTTTGTGTTAGAATCATCTACATGAAACATACAATAATCGCTTTATTCTTTCTTCTGGTGGCCTGTGATGGTGATGTGGTTTCTGGTCCTTCTGGGCCTGGTATCCCACCACCTTCAAACGATTGGTTGATACCCGTTAATCAGGTTTTTGAAGCTACCGGCAGAGATGGTATTCCAGCATTGTCCAACCCAAACCTGATTGCAGCTGACGAAGCTGGCTATATGTTTGATCCTGAGTTTGTAATAGGATATTTTGATGGAGAACAGGCAGTGGCCTTTCCTCACCATATATTGGACTGGCATGAAATCATTAACATTCGGATTGGTGTAAGAGCTATGGCGATCACATATTGTCCATTAACTGGCACGGGAATAGGATGGCCCCAGGTATTTAGTGATTTTGAGTCTGAATTTGCAGTGTCTGGACTATTGTACAACAACAATTTAATTGCTTTTGACCGGAATACAGGCAGTAATTGGTCCCAAGCAAGTTTAATGGCCGTAAATGGGCCCAAAATTGGCACAGAAGTCACTACAATTCCTTTAGTAGAGACCAGGTGGTCCACTTGGTTGGAGATGTTTCCGAATACCAAAGTAGTCAGTAGAGATACAGGGGTTGATCGCCCCTATGGTACGTACCCCTATGGTGATTTTAGAAGCGATCACGATGACCTATTCTTTCCTCTTACCTTTGATGATAGAAGGCTGCCTAGAAAAGAACGACTTATGGGGGTTTTGATCAATGGACAAGTTAAAACCTATCGATTTAGTTCTTTTGACACAGATAACAAATTGATCCTTGATAGCTTCCAAGGGGAGGATTTGGTAGTTGTAGGCAATGCCGCTAAGAATTTTATGGTGGCCTTTTTTAGTACACTGTCCTTCGATTCAAGCCCAAATTTTACGGCAATAGATGAAGGCAAAGCTATTATTGCTGATGAAAATGGTAACAAATGGGACATTTTTGGTCAGCATATCGCAGGGCCAAATGCTGAGGATTTAACATCTGTTCGTAATTTCATGGGGTATTGGTTTGCTTGGGGTGCGTTTTATCCTACACCTGAAATCTTCGAATTTTAGTACAACCATAACCTCTGATCGGTTTTTTGCTTTTTATCGCTAACTAATATCTCTATTATTGCCGATTCAAAGTAAGATTATTATGCGTACATTATTTCTGCTCTTAGTTGCTTTAGTTCCCCTGTATCTTCAGGCCCAATACGGAGAAAGCATCCGAACTGGAAGACCAGGACAAGCTATTGGTGCATTTACAGTAGGCAAAAATGTACTTCAATTTCAGTCGGGAGTCACTTTCGATGGAAGCAATTATGATCAAGCGAGCGTGGAAGATCGCAATATTACGGGAGTAGCAGTTATCCGATTCGGGCTAACAGAAGAGTTTGAAGTGAGTACAGTTTGGGGGTATTCCCGCCAGCGTCAAAACTTCGAAAACGAGCAAGTGACCAATTCAGGATTAAGTAATGCGCAAATTGGGTTTCGATATAACATCAGAGATGGTCACGGCAAGGGTCCAAATATCGGTATTCAAAGTAGGGTTAAGTTAAATGTTTTGGATGACGCCTTTAATCAGCAGAATATCTCCAATACCACTATTTTGGCCATTACTCAAAACTTGAGTCCTAAAATTGGGCTAGGTACCAATATTGGTATCAATTGGAGTGGTAATACCGGAGAACCCAAAGGTATCTATGTGATTAACTTAGGTATGCCCATATGTAGTAAATCCTCTGTGTTTATTGAAACCTATGGTAGTTTGGAAAATGGAGACCTGGACCTGCATTTTGATACAGGCGTGGACTATGTGGTAAATCCTGATTTGAAATTCGATATTAGTTTTGGATATGGCAATAACAATCACATTCAGGGCTATTTTATTGATTTTGGGTTTTCTTGGCGCACCCTGACCAAACCTAGAGATCAATAGCCATCCTAAGTTTGCATTTGAACCTCGTGGAATTCCTCGGTTTCATCGAAAGAAACTACTTGCTTATCTAAACTTGGTCGTTACGGTTGAAATTATTAAACTGATCTACTTATCTTTAAGTAAAACTCAGTTGTCATGACCAAACTACATCAATCTATTCCCTTATTCTTGATACTAGCGGCACTGTATTCAAGCTGTGCTATAAACCCGGTTACCGGACAAAAAGAACTTATGCTCATGTCGGAACAGCAAGAAATTGCTATTGGCAAACAATCTGACCCTGCAGTATTAGCTCAATACGGACTGTATCAGGATGAACCAATGCAAAAATTTATTGACGAAAAGGGTCAAAGCATGGCAAAAGTAAGTCATCGGCCCCATTTGCCTTATGAGTTCAAAATTGTTGATTCCCCGGTAGTAAATGCTTTTGCCTTACCTGGAGGGTTTGTTTACTTCACGCGTGGTATTATGGCCCATTTTAATAATGAAGCAGAATTCGCAGGAGTATTAGGACATGAGATTGGACATGTAACGGCCCGGCATAGTGCCCGACAGCAAAGCAAGGCCCAAGTGGCCCAAGTACTGCTAGTGGGAGGAATGATTGCCTCAAAAGAATTCAGAGAGTTTGGAAGTCAAGCACAGCAGGGGTTAGGATTATTATTCTTGAAATTCGGAAGAGACAACGAGAGTGAGTCCGATCGTTTAGGAGTAGAATACAGCACTAAAATTGGCTATGACGCTCAAGAAATGGC
>JAJCYK010000272.1 GCA_029262935.1 Cytophagales bacterium
AGCATGGCTTAGTGCATCGGTAAAGGAATCAGTTAAATATCAAAGAATTCTATGGGCAGAAGCCGAAGCGGAAGCCTTACGAGAAGTTCAGAAAGCTGGCGTGCAAATTAGCAGACCCGATAAGTCCCTTTTTGCTGAAAAGGTAAAAGGAATCTATGAGGGATATAAGGAAGATGCCGAGATTTATCCGCTTATCAAACAAATCCAAGCCACCCACTAATATGGGATTAAGAAGACAAATAGACCATATTTTAAGCAAAACCCTGGTGCTCATCATGTCTGTCATGGTGCTAAATGTGCTTTGGCAGGTATTTACAAGATATGTAACGGATAATCCCAGCGCTTTTACCGATGAACTGGCTCGTTATCTTATGATTTGGATAGGCGTTTTAGGTGCAGCCTATGTTTCTGGAAAAAATCTGCACGTAGCTATAGATATTTTACCTTCGCGTGCAAGTGACAAAACACAAAAAAGATTAAAAATCATTGTCAGCGGTCTTGTAATTCTTTTTGCACTGTTTGCCTTTGTAATTGGTGGTTCTCGTTTGGTCTATATCTCATACGCGCTTGGGCAACACTCACCGGCTTTGCAACTGCCGCTGGCGGTTGTTTATCTTATTATTCCTGTTAGTGGTCTGTTGATCATGATTTATAAAATATCGGACCTGGTAAACCTTAGATCTTGATGGAACATATCCCTATTCTGGTGTTGGTAATTAGTTTTATTTGCCTTTTGGCAATAGGGACGCCGGTTGCTTGGAGCATTGCCATATCCTCGTTACTGACCATGTTGGTCAGTATTCCTGCCATACCTGCTTTTACTACCGTTTCACAAAGAATGGCTACCGGATTGGACAGTTTTGCACTGTTGGCGATTCCCTTCTTTATTCTATCAGGGGAACTCATGAACAAAGGGGGTATTGCACACCGCTTAATCGCTTTTGCAAAAACCTTGGTGGGTTCGCTCCCGGGGGGACTGGCATTGATTAATGTTGTCTCAGCGATGCTAATGGGGGCTATTGCTGGTTCGGCAATGGCATCTGCTTCAGCAATGGGAAGTATTTTGGGGCCAGAAATGGAGAAGGAAGGTTATTCCAAAGAGTTCGGTGCTGCCGTAAACATTACTTCTGCCACCACGGGATTGGTCATTCCGCCCAGTAACGTGTTGATTGTTTATTCCTTGGCTAGTGGTGGAGCTTCCATTGCTGCCTTGTTCTTGGCAGGATACATACCGGGAATCTTAACAGGGCTTTTTCTAATGATCGTGGCCTCCTTCTGGGCCAAAAAGAAAAAATACAAAGTTGGAAGACGAAGCAGTTTAAAAGAAATTTTCAAAACTTTTATTGATGCAGTGCCAAGCCTTTTTATGCTGGTGGTTGTCATTGGAGGTATTGTTACAGGAGTCTTTACCGCTACCGAAGCATCCGCAATTGCCGTTTTATACAGCCTGATATTAGGCTTTGTTTATGGGGAAATATCCCTGCCAAAACTACCACAAATATTGTTGGATGCTTCTTCTACTACGGCTATTGTAATGTTGCTCATAGCTTCGTCCATGTGTATGTCTTGGGCTTTGTCCTATGAGAACATACCTCAAGACATCAGTGCGGGACTCTTGAGTATAAGTGACAATAAAATTGTCATCCTTTTAATAATTAATCTCTTACTGCTCTTTGTGGGAGTATTCATGGATATGACACCAGCAGTATTGATCTTTACTCCGATCTTCCTCCCAGTGGTCACCAAGTTGGGCCTGGACCCCGTACACTTTGGTATCATTATGGTGCTCAACCTATGTATAGGTCTGTGTACGCCTCCGGTAGGATCGGTACTCTTTGTAGGAGTAGGCATTGCCAAAACCACCATTGAAAAGGTGGTTAGGCCGCTATTACCACTATTTGTGGCCATGCTAATCGCCTTGTTTCTTGTCACCTATTTCCCGCAACTTAGCTTATGGTTGCCCAGTTTGTTTGATCTGTAAGTTTATGTGAACACTTGAGGTCAAACAAATGGACCGTGCTACTGATGCATTATCGATATTGTTGCGCTTCAAGATCGCGCTGGATTGCTTTTGAAAGAGCGGTTTCTACAGGTTTGTTGTAGTGTTCCCAATATACAGAGTCGATGGGCAACGACTGGATCTTAGTTTGTTGTGCACGTTCGAACTCTCTTTTTGAACTAAACGTACTGGGGGTTATGATGGAATGAACAATCAATTCTTCATTCATATCGAAGCTTCCTTGTCTGTTTGCTTGTATGTCGTAGGCATCATGTTGATACAAACTACGACTATAGGAAGGATACATCTTCCCCTGGTACTCCAAGAATTTTACCAAAATGTTTCCACCAGTATAAGCCAGAGACAAACTGTCGCTTAATTGAGTTATTTTAGGGTTGACAATTTTCCAATCTCCTCTGATTTCTAAAATGGCATAGTCCTTTGCTCTGATGAACACCCAGGACGCTCCAATTCGCTCGGACTTATCTTTTAATAGAAATTTAAGCTTATAGACTTCTTCTCCATTAAAATAGGTGATGTCCTCCAGGGAGTAGTCGTATTGTTGGTATTGCTTCCCCGCGAAAAAATAATTGTGCTGCTTTCTAATATGCCATAGATAGTGCCACGGAATATTCCCCTGTGATTGTCTCCACTTGAATCGTCTGAAATCTGGGCTGATTCTCTTCTTTAGCATTTTGACACTATGGCCACTTCGGTTATGAAAATTTCCCTCAAACCCACTAAACGCGGTTTCGAACTGACTTACATATTGATCAGATTCTCGATACGAATTCCTGTAATATCCTTCAAATTCAAATGGTGCTTCTGGAAAGTTATCTTTCAATTGACTAGAAACCTTCTTGATAATACACTCAGCATGCTCTGCTTCAATAACCACCTCTTCCATATAAATAGTGGATTTTTCTAAAAAGATAATATGGTAATCCTTTTCCAACAGCTTATTTATAGGAACTGTTTTGGAGGTATAACCAATTAGAGAAATAGTTAAAGAATCACTGACCGCTTCTTTTGGTAAGTTAAGGGCAAATTTTCCTTCATTATTTGTTGGAACCCCACTTCCTCTTTCTTTAGTCCATATATGGGCATAAGACAAAGGCGTTTTATCCAAAACGTCCTGGATTTCTCCTCTAATCTCGATTCTCTCTTCCTGTGCGATTGCTACAGAGCTAATTAGAGCAATTATAGTAATTGCTAAGCACGGTTTAAGCATACATCTAAATTAAAGAATCAAGCTGCGGACCACACCATGCACGCAGTTAAAAGATGTTAAAGGGTGAATTGAAACCTGCGCTTTAATTTAATATTTTGGGACGTGCTAACCTCCTTGATAGGGCGCTGTGACAGGTACCTTGGTTAAGAGCAGCAGCATGGCGAAACTGCGGCTGGATTCAAAGTATAAGAAAAGCATCTTTTACCTGAAAGATGAGAACCCTTGCCAGTCGCAATAAATAGAATGACAAAAGCTGCTCAAGGATCGATGCGTGATAGAGTTAGTAACATAGCAGCCAGAATCCATATATGGCTAGACGCGTCTTATCTATTGTTGGCAAGCGTTTCTAATTTGTCTCTTGTTTTAACAAGTTGTTCATTTGTACAATTTGCCAGCGGTTCTCTCTGTTTTCCTAAATCCGAGATACTGTTTCTCG
>JAJCYK010000273.1 GCA_029262935.1 Cytophagales bacterium
TGAAAAGTTGGATGACCGTACGTTTTTCAGAGCCAGTAGAAAGCACATCATAAATTTAAGCTGGATTGAAAAAATAGAACCCTGGTTTAATGGTGGTTTAATGGTACAACTAAAAGGAGGCGACAGCGTGGAGGTGAGTAGGCGACAAGCCGCCCGTTTTAAAGACATGATGAGCCTTTGATTAGCTTCTAACCATCGAGATTAGCTCAGATTCAATTCCCCAATCTTTCGCCAGTTTAAGCATGGCAGTAGCTTCCATTTCAGTAATGTAGCCTTTTTGGTAGTTGGCTTTCCAAACTTGATCCAAATAGGACAGTCTTTTGTCTTTTTCTAATTTTCCCAAAGTACCACTCAGATACTTTCTAGCCCGGTCAAAAGCCGTACTATAGTCCTCTGCAATAAAATCGTTTGCCCACTTTAATTCATCATCAGCATCGATCTTTTTTGCCGTCCGTTCCAGTATTTGCAGTTCATCTTCATCTAGTCCATGGTAGTGAAATATCATGGACTTTAACAAAAGAAAGGATTTTTTTTCTTCGCTAGACATGCGGAAATGGGTATAGTACAAATATAGAATAATTTGACTTATTTCAATATTTTTTGTGGATTTTGCTATATCACGGCAAACAGTAAGGGGTTGCTGGGGCTGGCATCACTATGTAGGTTCATGACTTGTAAATTGAGCAGATATAGGCCGTCTGGGACATCAGGGGCTATATAGATCAATTCTGTTATGGTACAATCCTTACGAATAGTAGCGGGATATCCCCAAAAGGCTTTATGGGCACTAAGCGCGCCATCATCTTCTTCACGATCCACGGAAGGAAGATCCACCAATAAGTGCTGGATGCCACATTCAGCCAGGCCTTGAGCTAACGCCGTAGACATATAGGGAGGGTTTGATCCACTGTACTGTCGGGTGGATTTACTGGCATCATTAGGAAGGGTGCGTATTATTAGAGCCTTTATGCTGGAATTCTTCAGCAAAGGAAGCACTTGGCTTTCATCAATGATCAAATCACCGGATGAATTGGCCAGGGGAGTTACGGTAATGACTTTTGCTATAAAATGGAACTGAGTTAAGCAATTAGCAATGGTAGCTACCCTGTCTTCGGAAATGTGTCCATAACATTCGGTATGGGTGCCGTTTCCATGAGGAGCAAAAGTAATCTGTCTGTGATTGCAGGGGCCACCCTCCTGAATATCTCCTACGAATCCTTCGGCGCGAATGGTCTCAATCTTTACCGGGTCTGTGTAATAGCAATTTGGATTTTGATCTCCAGCTTGCATGGGAATAGCCAAAGTAATTGGATGTGAGAGGTCCACTTGGAAGCTTATTCCATTTAAAACGATTTGGCAAAATTCAATCATAGGCAACAAATAAATCTGACGCGATACGATCCGCCACCAGTTTACCTTTGGTATTCAATATTAATTTATTTTTTTTAATATAAGCAAACTCCCCATCCATCAACTGTTTTAAATAGCCAGCATTTTTTGCCAATAAATCCCATTCAAGATCATCTTTTAGCGCTTGTACGTCAAGCCCTTGGCTGGTGCGCAGACCCATCATAATGGCTTCATTAATTTTTTGAGAGGTATTTAAAACTTCTATTTCAAGGGGGACAATATTTTCTGATAAGGCTTTTAGATATTTCTGATTATTAGCCACATTATATTGCCGTGAATGACCATCAAAGGAGTGCGCACTAGGTCCTATTCCTAAATAAGGTTCTTGTCTCCAATAATTTCGATTGTGATGCGACTCTTTACCGGGTATTGCAAAATTAGAGATTTCATAATGACTATATCCTTTATCTATCAGAGATGCCATCAGGTATTCGTATTGCTCTGCTGCCGTTTCTTCAGGAACTTCAATCAATTGACCCAAATCATGTTGTTTTCCAAATACAGTTTTAGGTTCAATTGTGAGATTATAAGTAGAGATGTGCGGAGGAGAATGATCTATGGCCGTTTTGAGATCACTGTTTAAATTGTAAGAGGAGTAAGGAACACCGAATATTAAGTCCAGGCTAAAATTGTCAAAGCCGAAATCCCGCGCCATGGAAATGCTGTTAAGAGCCTGCTGCCCATCATGGGCCCGATTCATCCATTTTAGAACTTTATCATTAAAAGACTGAATTCCTATACTAAGCCTGTTGACATCGGTGTGAACTAATTCTCCTAAATAATCTTCCGTAAGATCATCAGGATTGGCCTCCAGGGTAATTTCTGGAGATTCAGATAGGGAATAGGAGCTTCTAATTTTAGCTATGATCCGTTTGAGATCCGTCTTTGATAATAAACTCGGTGTACCACCGCCAAAGTAGATCGTTTCCACGGTTTCATCATTTAGGTAAGCAATTTGCAGATCGATTTCACTAACAATCGCGTCAACCATTTGAGTGGTCCGATCATTGGAAGTGCTAAAATGAAAGTCACAATAGTGACAGGCCTGCCTACAAAAGGGTATATGGATGTAAATCCCCGCCAAAGATGTTAAATTTGTTTAGCCAAAGTTAATGCATTCGACTATCAAATTTCTAATTCTATTGATCACACTCTGTTGCTGGGGGAGCACCCTTAGTGCACAACAGTTCCAACTGACCATTCAAGGAACAGCTGAGGAAGTCAAAGAAATTAGAAAATTCACTACCATAAACACGTTCTCGGATTCTTTGCAAATGCTGGAACAGATCAATGAACTTTATCGAGTAGTTCAATTGAGTGGCAGGTTACAGGCAGAATTTAAAAAAGAATGGAGCAGTCCAACGGAATTAGTATTGTTGGTCTCCCTGGGTTCACAATTTAAATGGTTGCGTTTGACTCCAGGTAATGTAGACCCCTCTCTATTAAGACAGGCAGGTTTTAAAGAGCGATTTTTCAAAAACAAACCATTTCACTACCGCGAGGTAGCGAAGCTCTTGCAAGAACTAGTCAAATATTCTAGTGACTTAGGCTATCCATTTGCGTCCGTTAGATTGGACTCGGTGGAAGTGCATGATGCACAAGTAACGGCAAATCTAAATTACCTTCAGGGCCCATACATAACCTTTGATAGCATAAAAGTAAGCGGTGATTTGCGTCTTAACGAGGAATTTTTACAAACCTATTTACGCATACAGCCGAACGCACCATTTGAGGCCTCAGCAGTTGCGGAAATAAGGACGAAAATGAGCCGTTTGCCCTACTTGACCATGACCGAGTTTCCACAGCTCTCTTTTCAAAACAATGAGGCCACTACCCATCTTAGCTTAACGAAGCGGCCATCAAACCAAATAGATGGAATCATTGGGTTTCTGCCCAATGCAAAAAATAATGGAGAATTATTACTTACTGGACAATTTAATCTGCTCCTACAAAACATGTTTGGGGCGGGGCGCAGGCTTAAACTTCAATGGGAGAGTTTTAAACCTCAATCGCAACTACTGGAACTTGCTTTTTATCAACCGCTGTTGTTGCGTTCGCCTATAAATACCAATTTGGGATTCAAATCATTAAAAGAAGATTCTACGTTCGTAAATACTCAGTTCGAAATAGACTTCAGCTATCTATTTAAGGGTTATGGTACCGTTAGGGCCTATAGCCGGATCAAATCCACCAGACTGTCCGCTACTACGGAACTGATACAGGCCACGGTTTTGCCTGACCTGGCTGATTTTGATCTCACTGAATATGGCCTAGGTTATGAATGGAGTAAACTAAACGATATCAGTAATCCCACCCGTGGTACGCTTTGGGATATTCGACTTGCTGCTGGCACCAAAAAGCTAAGACGAAACAGTTCCGTTAGCGACAGTTTGTACAATGATGTGGATTTTCAAAACGCACAGGCAACGTGGGAGGCGCAGTTGCAAAAGTATTGGCAAGTTGGCCCCCGGTTTATAATTGCCAGTAAAGCCAGAGGCGGAGGTGTGTATAATAAAAGACTTTTTTTTAATGACCTTTTTAGATTGGGAGGTCTTAAATCGATACGAGGTTTTTCTGAGAACAGCTTTTTTGCGGCCGAGTATCTGTATACTACTATTGAACCACGATTTTTTATTGACACTAACTCTTATTTATTTGTGTTCTATGACCAGGCATGGAGCTTGAAATACGAATTGGAAAATGAAACCTTTAAAGATACTCCGAGAGGTCTAGGAGCGGGAATCAACCTTACCACCTCCGCAGGCAGCTTTAATTTTGCCTGGGCTATTGGAAAGTCCAAACAGCAAGACATAGGGGTTCAACAATCTAAGATCCATTTCGGATACATTACAAAATTTTGAAAGGTTTGTGGTGAATTGTAAAAGCCCACAAAATGATCTAAATTGCATCATTAGGCACTTCCTATTATGTGGAATTTGACACTAACATTTCTGTGGGCATTTTTGTTAGCACTTTTTGCGGTTCCTTCCATAATTAATGTAGCGTACCACAAAAATTTGCTTGACGAGCCCAATCATCGCACCATTCATAGTGCTTCAACCCCGAGATTGGGAGGACTGGCTATCTTTACGGGATTTATGAGCTCTTTGATGATATTCGGAGACTTAAACCTGGGCATTCAACAACTGATGGCGGGTACCCTATTGCTTTTTTTCATTGGTGTTAAAGATGACATCGCTTCGGTAAGTGCGTTTAAAAAATTCTTTATCCAAATATTGGCCACGGGTATCGTCATGTTCTTGGCAGATATCCGTATTACTAGCTTCCAGGGATTCCTAGGGATTTATGAGCTGGAATTGGGGTTTAGTTATGTGTTTACATTCCTGGTTATTGTGGGAGTGACCAATGCGATCAATCTAATTGATGGAATGGATGGACTGGCAGGATCCATTGTATTGCTTATCTGTTTAATTTTTGGAGGTTACTTCTTTTATTTTGAATCACCCTATGCCTATGTGGCTTTCGCCTTAGCCGGAGGGGTATTAGGGTTTCTGAGGTATAATATTTATAAAGCCTCGGTATTTATGGGTGATACCGGCTCCTTAGTTTCTGGATTTATATTGGCTGTATTGGCCATACAGGTTTTGGAGATGCAACAAATACCTTCTGCTCCCGCTATCGTAGTAAGCATTATGATTTTGCCCATTTTTGACACACTAAGAGTATTTGCCTTAAGGATATTTAATGGTAGAAGCCCATTTTACCCAGACAAAAATCACTTGCATCATCAATTAT
>JAJCYK010000274.1 GCA_029262935.1 Cytophagales bacterium
TTTCTAATTACGGGTTTGGTACAATCGTCGTCCGCGACTACGGTGATGACGGTAAGTTTTGTAAATGCCGGTCTCTTATCCCTGGTTCAATCTGCAGGAGTGATGATGGGTGCCAATGTTGGCACTACGGTTACTGCCTGGTTCTTGTCTATCCTCGGATTTAAAGTTAAAATCGCAGCCATAGCTCTCCCCATTATTGCTATTGGTATGCCCATGATGTTCCTTAAGAAACAAAACTTCAAAAATTACGGAGAGTTCGCCATTGGGTTTGCTTTGCTCTTTTTAGGCTTGGACGAATTAAAACAGTCTGTTCCGGATCTCAAGTCCAATCCAGAAGCCCTATCCTTTGTAGCCAGGTATGCAGACATGGGCTGGTTTACATCCCGGCTGATCTTTATTGGAATTGGCACGATACTTACGATAATAATTCAGTCGTCCAGCGCGGCTATGGCTCTTACTTTGGTGATGTGTAATGAAGGCTGGATTCCCTTTGATATCGGGGCAGCCATGGTATTGGGAGAAAACATAGGTACCACAATTACTGCTGAATTGGCTTCTCTGGTGGGTAACGTGCACGCCAAAAGGTCCGCACGAATTCATTCGATGTTTAATATTATAGGAGTTACCTGGATGTTTTTTATGTTACCAGTATATCTTAAGATTATCAAGGGGTTAATGATAAAAAGTGGCATGGGCGACCCCTTTGAATCCAGTGAATCTATACCCATTGCCTTGTCCTATTTTCACACTGCCTTTAATTTATCCAATGTGTTGATGCTTATTGGTTTTGTGCCATTTCTCGTTAAAATGGCCATAAGGCTGGTACCAGCAAAAAGTGATGAAGACGAGGAGTTCTACTTAGAATATATCGGCAGTGAAATAATGAGAACGGCAGATTTATCCTTAGAGGAAGCAAAAAAAGAAGTAGGCAAATTTGGAAAAATCACCACCCGTATGTCAGAATTCCTGCAAAGCCTACTCAGCGAACCTAAAGAGTCCAAACAGTTAAAACTTCTGGAGCGCGTTCGCAAATATGAAGAGATTACGGACCGCATGGAGGAAGAAATAGCAAATTACCTGGTAAAAGTAAGTGAAGGAAGGTTAACTGAAGGCGCCTCCATAAGAATGCGTAGTATCTTGAGTATTAGCAATGATCTAGAAAGTGCTGCTGACAGATTTTACCAAATATCCGAGCAGATTAGCAGAAAAAATCGCAAGGATATCGTTTTCAATGATGATCAAAAGAGCCAGCTACAAACCATGTTTAAATTGGTTGACGAAGCTTTAAGTATCATGAACAGGAATCTAGATAATCAATACCATAAAGTCTCCTTGGTAGAGGCCTTTGAAAAAGAGATGGAAATCAATAAATTCCGCAACAAAATTCGAAAGGCTCACTTAAAGAGCATTGAGAAAAAAGAGTATAGTCTCAAAAGTGGAATCGCTTATAACGAAATATTTCTGCTTCTGGAACGCGCCGGAAATCACGTTCTGAACGTAACAAGAGCCATTACTGGGGAGGTAGGTAAAGATGACGAGGATGAAACAATTATAAACCCTAGTATAGATCGCTAGTTTGTAGATCACTAGTTTGAAAATAAAGAAGGACCCTTCAGAAAGGAAGGGTCCTTTTATTGCCCAAAATCCTTTATTGTTTTACAGATCATTAATAAGTATATTAATTGATTCACTAAAAACTAAACTGACCTCTATTGGAATGGCAAGCTCTGGCGGTTATCGCCATTGTACTTATTATGATCTTCTGTTTTGTAACAGAGGTCATACCTGTTGATACCACTGCGCTGTTGGTTATGACGGTATTGATAACCACGGGCCTCGTTACACCGCTCGAAGGTATTTCCGGATTTGCCAATGAGGCCACCATTACCATACTAGCGCTATTTGTTATCGGTGCCGGGCTGGACAATTCTGGAGCTATAAATTATTTGGGTAAAAAACTACAACGGTTTTTTCTAAATGATGAATGGATCGTTATGGCGTTGCTCATGTTGCTGGTAGGTTTCTTTTCAGCTTTTATGAACAATACCGCCATAGTGGTCGTGTTTATACCCATATTATTACGCATTTCTAGAGTAACTGAGTTAAGCTCCAACCGATTGTTAATGACCTTATCCTTTGCCGCTATGATGGGAGGGGCTACTACCGTTATGGGAACGTCCACTAACTTGTTGGTAAGCAGTATGGCACGAGAAAGTGGTTTGGATGGTTTTAAGATTTTTGAGTTTACCCCTATTGGGGTATTGTTATTTCTGGGATTCTTTGTCTTTATGTTGCTAGTAGGAAGGTTCTTAATACCAGAAAGAAAATCCGGAAAACTTTCTAGCGCCTACCAATTAAAGGACTTTGTAACCGAGTTTATAGTACCTAAAAACTCTCCTTTAGTGGGGAAAACTCTAGGCAGTCTTCCCTTCTTCAATGATCCTGATGTAACCGTTATTGAAGTCATCCGGGAAAGCAAAACCTTGTGGTTGCCTCGAGGCAATGAACAGATGCTTGCTAATGATACCATTCTGATAAAAGGTGGCATAGACGATATTGTCAGTATTAAGTCATTTAAGGACCTGGAGTTTCCTAAGGATTTCAGTGAAATTGATCGCGACCTAGAAAGTGGTGAACTGGTGTTAGCTGAAGTGATGGTACTGCCTAGTTCTAAAATTGCTGGCAGGAAAATGAAGCGGATCGCCTTTAATCAGTTATATAACGCCGTTCCGTTGGCGGTTAAGAAAAAAGGTGGCGTGTACAGCGGGAAGCAAGTAAATTATAGGCCTCAAATTGGTGATACCATATTGTTGGAAACTCAAAAAAATAATTTGCCTTTCTTGAACAATCATCAGGATTTGGGATTACTATATGAGCACACCCCTAGGATGTTTGACAAAAGAAAAGTGGTATGGTCATTCTTTATAGTAGTTTTGGTGGTAGTGCTGGCAGCGGCTAATATCGTTCCCATTTTGACCAGTAGCCTGATTGGTTGCGTTTTAATGCTTATATCAAAAAACGTTAGTCTGCAAAAAGCATATCAATTCATTGAGTGGAAGGTCATATTCTTACTGGCAGGGCTATTGCCTTTGGGAATTGCTATTCACAACACGGGGCTGGACAAGTTGGTTGGCGATGGTATTTTTACACTTACTGACGGATGGCCTTTACAGCTTACCATTTCATTGTTATTCTTGATCACGGTGGTTTTGACTAGCGTAATTAGCAATCAGGCCACGGCCATATTATTAGTACCCGTAGCAATCTCGTTGGCTGGAGATTTAGGGCTGGACCCCAAGCCTTTTTTATTAACGGTACTTTTTGCCGCAAGCACTTCTTTTGCCACTCCTATTGGGTACCAGACAAATACCCTTATTTATGGAGCAGGTAATTTTAAGTTTACGGATTTTCTCAAAGTTGGTGGAATTTTAACTTTGGTAATCTGGCTGCTGGCCTCTTTTTTAATACCGTTGTTCTATCTTTAATTAGTTGGCTAGCTCTTGAATGGCTAACCAGGCCATTAAACCTGCACCTAGTTCCAAAGCTGACTCGTCGATGTCAAAGGTTGGTGTATGAACAGATGATACAATCCCTTTCGATTCGTTACGTACCCCTAAACGGTAAAAGCAAGCTTCTGTTTGTTGGGTATAGAAAGCAAAATCTTCAGCAGCCATCCAAATATCAAGATCTACTACGTTTTCCTTCCCTAGATAAGCTTCCGCAGACAAACGGGTACGGCGGGTTAATTCGGGATGATTTTCTAAAAATGGAAATCCTGTGAGAATTTCTATGTCACAACTACCACCCATGCTTTTGGTGACACCTTGGGTTATTTCATGGATAAGCTCTTTGGCTTGTGCCCTCCAATTTTCCTCCATCGTCCTAAAAGTGCCTTCCAGCTTCACTTCATTTGGAATGACATTTGTGGCCCCTTCCGCGATGACTTTTCCAAATGAAAGCACGCAAGGAATTTTAGGATCAGCACGGCGGCTTACAACTTGTTGTA
>JAJCYK010000275.1 GCA_029262935.1 Cytophagales bacterium
TTCTTCATACCCCAAGGAGGTACCGTTCATACCTTACCTTATGATTTTTCCGTAACAGATGTTTCACAAATAAATCTAACCTCCCAAGCCAGTGATCTGACCGTAGGTAGCCGAACTTATTTAATAGAAATTGACACCACAAAAAAGTTCAACAGTCCTTGGAGGTCCAATACATCGATTACTGGTGACGGTTTGGTGACGTGGAACGTACCTTTATTGGATGACAGTCCTACTCAAGACAGTGTCGTGTATTACTGGCGTAGCCGGTTTCAAGAACCCAAGGTGGGAGAAGACACAGCTTGGACGGTGACTTCCTTTATTAATATCATCGGGAGCCCAGAAGGTTGGTCTCAAGCCCAATTCTCACAATTTGACGAGGATTTTATTGATGCAGGAATTACAAGAAACCAAGCTACTCGGGATTGGGAATTTACCAGCACTGAAAATTTGGTGGAGATCACTACCTATGGTCAGGATAATCCGCTGAGCGAACCAACCAATATTAGTGTGACCATAGACGGGCAAGCGTTTATTGTGAGTACCAGATTGTGTCCTATAAATAGCTTTAATGCTATAGCTTTTGACAAAGCTTCCACTATTCCTTATGCTGTACTAAAAACTGGCGGATTTGACGTGTTGGATAGAAACCGTTGTGGTCGAACCCCTCAGGTTATCAATACCTTTACTAACAATGATGTTACCAGTACCAACATTCTAAACGACTATGTAGATCAGCTCCCCTTGGGCGACCATGCCATTTTATTCTCAATAGGGGCGGTTAATTATACTACCTGGACAGCAACCACTATTGCCAAGCTTACTGAAATTGGAGTTGATCCAGCGGATTTTGGCTTACTCCAAATAGGAGAGCCAGTCATTATCATGGGAAGAAAAGGCGATGCACCAGGGACCGCTTTACTTATTCGAGCAGACCCCACCAGTAGCACGCCTATTTTTGAACAGGAAATTAACTTCAGTGAAATCATATCCGGTAAGTTTAGCACGGGTGTTATTCGCAGTCCTAAAATTGGACCAGCTTTGTCCTGGGGCACCTTGTATAAACATGTGGCGGAGCAGCCTGCTGATGGTGTTGTGTTTACTGTGCTGGGAATTGATACTAATGGCCTCGAACAGGTGTTATTCGATAACTTAATAGTTGACCAATTGGATTTAAGTACAATTGACCCTGTGGTTTATCCTTTCTTAAGACTACAAATAAAGGTTTCTGATGAAAGCCAATTGACACCGGCTCAACTAAGAAGATGGCAGGTAATATACGAAACCGTACCAGATGGCGTGCTGTTGTTTAGAGGTAATAAGGATCATCTTACTAAAAACATATCGCTATCTGAAGGAGAGCAATACTTGACAGATTTTACATTTTTCAACGCCTCAAATAAACCATTTACGGATAGTTTGACGTTGCAATCCACATTATTTAATAGGACCAATCGCAATTCTATTTTACAGGAATTCAAAATTGGAGCTCTAGCAGCCGGAGACTCCACATCATTTAGCATTACTGTTGATACCCAGGATCAAACTGGTATTAACGACTTTAGGGTATTTGTTAACCCCAATATACTACCAGAGCAATTGTACAACAACAACATAAACGATTTTCAAGAATATTTGAAGGTTGCTGTTGACGACACACATCCTGTACTGGATGTGACCTTTGATGGGATTTACATTTTAGATGGAGATATCGTTGCTCCTAGTCCATTGATCACGGTACTTTTAAAAGACGACAATGAATTCAGCTTGAAGCAAGATACGGTAGGTATGGAACTCTTTATTAAATCTATGGATCCGGATTGTTCCAATTGTGCGTTCAGTAGAATTAATTTTTCGGATCCTCGGGTACAATGGTTTCCCGCCACGGCCAATGCGGATTTCAGAATTGAATATCAACCAGACCCTTTAGCAGATGGCATATACACATTGCAAGTGCAAGGGGAAGACAACAGTGGCAGAAAATCTGGAGCAGAACCTTTCGCAATAAGTTTTGAGATCATAAATGAGTCCACCATTACAAATTTTTATCCTTATCCAAACCCTTTCTCCACCAACACGCGTTTTGTTTTTACCCTTACGGGATCTGAAGTGCCAAGTCAAATTAAAATACAAATTTTGACAGTCACCGGTAAAGTAGTACGTGAAATTACTCAAGATGAATTAGGCCCAATACGTATTGGAAATAACATTACCGACTACGCTTGGAACGGCAAAGATGAATTTGGAGACCAACTTGCCAACGGCGTTTATCTGTATCGAGTACTTATGAATCGAGACAGTGATAGTTTCAAACATCGTCAAACTTCTGCAGATAAGGCCTTTAAAAAAGGTTACGGTAAGTTATATTTGCTTAGATAATGGAATACGTATTAATAATATTAGGGGGATTATTGATAATTCTGGGAATCATTGGCTGCTTTTTGCCTGTTTTACCAGGGCCACCTTTGAGTTTCACCGGCTTACTACTGCTGCATGCCACTCAAAAAGTACAATTTGCCACTACCACATTAGTGATATTGGGTGTGGTGGTGCTAGCCGTATCATTATTGGACTATTTTGTGCCAATTTGGGGAACCAAGAAATTTGGGGGGTCTAAGTTGGGGATCGTTGGCTCAGTGGCAGGACTTTTAGTTGGGGTGTTCTTTTTCCCACCTCTGGGAATAATAATTGGCCCTTTTTTAGGAGCAATTGCTGGAGAGCTGATCAATGGAGATGATTTACAGAAAGCGGTGAAATCTGGCTTAGGTTCTTTTTTGGGATATGTTTTTGGAACCAGCATAAAACTAGGAGTGTGTGGAGTTATGGCATATTATTATGTCGAACGGTTAATTTAGATGCTACAGCTAAAATGGAGAGGGTTATGACCAAGGTGTTAAGTATTTTATTGCTGGTTATTATTGCCAATTGCCAAGGACCAAGGCAAAGTAAGGATTCCGATCAATTGGCTCATAGCGATGGCTATGGCAATCATCTAGTTGGTGAAAGTAGCCCTTACCTACTCCAGCACGCGCATAACCCTGTCGATTGGTATCCTTGGGGAGATGAGGCCATGGAGAAAGCGAAAAAGGAGAATAAGCTGTTGGTAATCTCCGTAGGATACGCCGCTTGTCATTGGTGTCATGTTATGGAAAATGAGTCTTTTGCAGATAGCAGCGTGGCCGCAATAATGAATGAAAATTACGTCTCCATTAAAGTAGATAGGGAAGAACGACCAGATGTGGACAAGATTTATATGGATGCCTCCTATCTAATGACGGGTCGCGGAGGTTGGCCTTTGAATGTAATCGCCTTGCCTGATGGAAGACCCGTTTTTGCCGGATCCTACTTTCCGAAAAAGGACTGGACAAAGATTTTGAACCACATAATAAACCAATATGAGGAAGACCCTGAACGTCTGCAAACCATTGCAGATCAAGTAACTCAAGGACTTCAAGATATTGAAACCGTAACACTTAATACGGAAGCAGAAGATTTTACGAAAGAGCAACTGCAGCAGCTACACGTTCGTTTCATGCAGGATATTGATACTATAAAAGGGGGTAGGACCGGAGTTCAGAAATTTCCGACTCCTAGTATATGGCAGTACTTGATGCGGTATTACTTTTTTGATAAAGATCCTCAAGCACTAGATGCTGTTAATAAAACTTTAACGGCTATGGCAAAAGGTGGCATCTACGACCACCTGGGAGGTGGTTTTGCTAGATACTCCACAGATCCCGATTGGCGGGTACCTCATTTTGAAAAAATGTTGTACGATAATGCTCAGCTTTTAAGCTTGTATGCCAGGGCCTATCAGTTAACCAAGAACCCTCTCTATAAAACTGTGGTAACCGAAACCGCTGACTTTGTTAAACGAGAAATGACCTCCAAACAAGGCGCTTTTTACTCCTCCTATGATGCAGATAGCGAAGGAGAAGAGGGCAAATTTTACGTATGGACGGAAGAAGAAGTGCGCGGGATACTCAAAGAAGAAGCTGATCCGTTCATTGCTTACTACACCATTCAAAAAGGGGGCAACTGGGAGCACAGTAAAAACATTTTAATTCCCTCTAAATATCCTGAGAAAATTATTAGCAAATCAGGTTTGGATCCCCAAAGATTTAAAACGTCCATCGAGAACTCCAGATCGAAGTTATTTGAAGCGAGAATGGAACGTGTTCCGCCTAAGCTTGATGATAAAGTGCTGACTTCCTGGAACGCATTGATGTCTGTAGGTTATTTAGACGCTTACCGGGTGTTTGGTGAAAAAGAGTATCTAGATGTGGCTTTAAAAAATATTCAATTCCTGCTCGAACATTCAAAGTCCACCGATGGTGGATTAAATCGAAACTTCAAAGATAACACCTCCAACATAAACGGGTTCTTGGATGATTACAGTCATACCATACAGGCTTTGTTGGGTTTGTACGAAGCTACTTTCGATGAAAAGTGGCTACAGGAAGCACGCTCATTGACAGACTATACTATTGAACACTTTCAGGACCCTGAAAGCGGCATGTTCTTTTACACTTCTAAGGATGACCCCAAACTGCTGGCAAGAAAAATGGAATTATCAGATAATGTGATTCCCGGTAGTAATAGTAGTATGGCCAACAATTTGTATTTGTTAGGAACTTATCTGTACCATCAACCATACTTGGATATATCCAGACAAATGTTACTAAACGTCCAGTCCACCTTGATGGAGCAACCTGTTTTTTATAGCAATTGGGCCATGTTGATGCACCAAATGACTCAACCACTTTATGAAGTGGCCATTATGGGTGACAATTGGGAATCTAGACTAAAAGAATTTGATACATACTATTTACCGAATGTCATTTATTTAGGCGGTCCTTCAGAGGGTACACTAGATTTACTAGAGAATAAATTGGTGGCGGGTCGAACCACTATTTATGTATGTGAAAACAAAAGCTGTCGCTTACCTGTGACAAAAACCAATCAAGCACTTACTCAAATGGACCAACAGCTATTAAAAGGCATTGTAGGAAATTAAGATAAAGTAGCAACCACCGTACCGTTGCGATGACGAAAATTCAATCTTCCATTTTTCATAAATGGCGAAAACCCTGTCTTTGCTTGCGGGTCGACAAGTTCCTTGCGTAAGGCAGAGTTTATGGTTTTGCTACTATTTGGGTCTGTTTTACTGAAGTCCAGCCAATCCAAGAAATCCATCTCATTGTATTCTTCCCAAGTATCGGAAATATTCATGCCCATTTTTGTAAAAAGAGCCTTTAGATTAGTAAGGCTTAATGCTGTGGTATGCGTTCGGTCACGTAGTCGCTCTAGTTCATTGTAATTTTGGGCTTCTGCCTCATTCTCTGGAGCAATTAGATCCATCACGACCACGCTTCCGCCAGGTTTACAGACTCGCTTCATTTCCATTAGTACAGCTTCTGGTTCAAAGAAATGATGAAATGAGTACCGCGTTACTACGGTGTCAAACGTATCTTTCTCAAAAGGCAACTTTTCAGCGGACCCTAGTACGAATTCAATGTTTGATACTTGATTTTTATTAGCTAAAATTTGACCTTGCTCTAACATAGCTTCAGTAATGTCAACTGCGTAAATCTTCTTAACACCAGGAGCTAAGGCCAAACTTACTAAACCACTGCCGGCGGCTACATCCAAAACTACTTGGTCACTACTTAATGCCAGGCGTTTGGCAAGATTAGATAACATCACTGGAAATGCTTTGTTCCACCCCACAGCTTGTTTCGTGAACTCCCTTTTAATCGCCTGATGTTGTGACTCAATGTTTTCCATAGGGTAAGTTAAAAAGTATCTTAAATTCCTGCAAACTGAGCAATATTATCGTATCTTTTGAGAGGTCTCACCATGTTTAGAGCAGTGTAATAAACCACTTTGCAGACAGCATGGATCAAATCATTTATAATAGTAAATACCACAAGAATCGTATGTTTTCAGAAAGTGACTTGTCATTCTTTGCCCAAAAAGGTATCACTGAAAGTACCGTTGAGGAGCAAATCGAATATTTTAAAAAGGGATTTCCTTTTTTGAACTTAACTAAAGCTGCATCTGTCAATGACGGAATCATAAACATGTCGGCGGATACAGTTTCCGCAAATATTCAGTATTTCCAGACTCACCTGACCGGGAATACCATTGTAAAGTTTGTTCCGGCTTCAGGAGCAGCTTCGCGCATGTTTAAAGATTTTTTTGGTCTGATGAATGATGCAAACAACCCTGAAAAGTATCCACAGGCAATACATGCATTAGCTCAACTAGATCAGTTTGCATTTTATACTGAACTAAATAAGGCCGTTGAAAAAGACGGGTTAAAGTTGTCGGAACTATTGGAATCTAAGGATTATTCCAGGTTATTGGCATACATGTTAACCGAGCAAGGGTTGAACTATGGATTTCTGCCAAAGGGACTCTTACTGTTTCATGACTACAAGCAAGGCCCCAGGGTGCCAATGGAAGAACATTTAGTGGAGGCAGCGCACTATGGTAAGGGCTCAGATGGGGTGGCCCGGTTGCATTTTACCGTATCTCCTCAACACCGTAGTTACTTTAGTCAACTTGAACAAAGGGCCACGCCCATATATCAGCAATTATTCAATGTGAGGTATGATGTTAGTTATTCTGAACAAAAACCTGCCACGGATACAGTAGCTGTGGATTTAGAAAATCGACCATTCCGCAATGATGATGACAGCATACTTTTCCGACCTGGCGGGCATGGCGCGCTTTTAGAAAACCTTAATGATATATCCGGTGATATCATCTTTATTAAGAATATAGATAACGTCGTGCCCGACCATCTAAAAGAAGAAACGTACCAGTATAAACAGGCATTAGCGGGTTTACTATTGCAAGTAAGAGCCAATATTTTCCAGTTCTTAAACGACTTAGAAAATGATCCAAACCCGCAAGTATTGTCCGC
>JAJCYK010000276.1 GCA_029262935.1 Cytophagales bacterium
AATACTTCCTTACCCCATCGGTTTACAATTTCGATGCTTACCGATTGCACAAACCTAGGACATTTGGTGAGATCCACATTGTCTAATCCAGGTACATCAAAATACGCCTGAAACAAATCGTTCACGTCGTCTCCATTATCAGGAGTAAACACATTGGGCAAATAATAGTTGGGGCAGTTGTCTATACAAAGCACCTCAGTTAAAGGGCTTTCATTTCCCGAGCGATCCACTGCGGAGATACGGTAACATCCTGCAAATGAGGGCAGGTCCTGGTGGACAAAGAAGGTGTCCGCCACATTGGCAATCAAGGAAAAGGAGCTGTCCATTTGTTCAGAGAAGTAGATGTTAAAGCTCCTGATGTCGTCATCACAACCCGCAGCCAGATCGCGTTGCCAGCTGAGTGTATTACTAAAATCGTTGAAGCTACAGGGCTTATCTGCCAGGAAGGTCTCGCAATCGGGTACCTCCAAAGAAAGCAAAGGGGTACAGGGAGGGATTTCATCACCAGGCTGTGCACAGATCACCTGGCTTTTGTTTATCAACGGTTCGGCGATCAACGGATTATCATAGCTGCCAAAAGTCTCCACATAGTAGCAGTACTCCAAGTCTTGAGAAAGGGGTGCCCCTACAGCACTGCCATCATCCAAGAAGGTTAAACCCACCGCCGTTACATTCACATCAGCAATCAGCACCAGAGCATCTGGGTCGCCAGGCAATACATTATCCCGATACACCCGGTGTACTGGAAAGCTTCCTGTATTGATAGACCAGGGGACTTGAGCTTCCCAACTGAGTTGTATGGATTGATTCAAGGAAGCAGCATCCAATCGTACCGATGACGCTCTGGAGGAGCTGTCTACTACCGCCCCGTTGCTATCAAAAAGCTTCACCCGGTAGTTGTGTACCTGGTCCATAGTATTTAACCCGGTATCTACAAAGGTGGTGTCTGTTAAGCCACTAGCCAGTACGGTACGTCCCGCTTCGCCAGTAAACCCAATGGCACGGCTCAACTCATAGGTATAGGGAGGAGGAAATACGCCCGCATCCACATTGATCGGTTGTATCCAGCGCACGAAGATCTCTCCGTCGCTAACATCTGTTTCTGTAATGTCTACGTTGGTGAGTACCGAACCACTTAATTCAATGGTAGCACAAATTTCATTGGAGGCATAACTCACGCCACCTCCGGGCAAAGGGAATACCGCTACCAACCGGTAGCAATAGGTGGATCCTGGGTTCAAGCCATTGCCGTTGTCATCGTCCAGAAACGCGGTGTCATCCACTCCCAGGGTTTCGATAAGCTCATAGCCAGAGCCCTCGGGAATGCCGATCAGACACCCTTCAGGGGTAAAGTCAAAACTGCCGATACGGCGGTATACTTCAATTTCTACTCCGGGGTTGTTGGGACATTGGTTCAAATAATCTTCCCAATCCAAATTCACCGTAGTACTGGAACCTACCGTAGCAGCAGTCAAATTAGGGCCCGGAGGTACTACAGTCACGTTCCAGGTCTTGATGTCTACTAAAGGCAGGTGGAACAAATCGGTGGCTGAGCTGTCGGTAACCTTAAACTGTATTTGATAGGGGCGTACTCTCACGTGATCGCAATTGGTTTCCCATTCAAATTCCAACAGTCCGGGTTGTGGTTGATAAATAGGGGGAAACACCCCAGGAGGAGCACTGTAGGTGGCAAACTCCAAGGGCACGGTGTTGTAGACCCCACCGAAGCTTTCTAGCAGCACATAATCGTTGTCCGGATCATTCCCTTGAATCAAAGCGGTAAGGGTGGTGCCCGCCTCAATACAGGTATCTGCAGGGATGACTACCTCAGGTCTTTGGTTGTCGGTGCCTTCCACGATGATCTGCATGTCTCGGGTTACAAAGCCTATTTGGCGGTACACGCCATTGATCTTACGCCATTCCTCCACGTAGAATGCCACATTGTACTCTGAAAAGTCTCCTTGGGAGTTGTCCAGTAAATTGCCGGGTGCATCCCAAATCAGATCTCCTACCAACGGGTCCAGGATCAAGGTCGCAGGACCCGTCATCCCCTCGTTGCCCATGGCAAAGTCCAGCCCATCTATATAAAAATCAGGGTCGTTAAGATCCTCGTAGTTTGGTACTTGTTGATTTTCGTCTTGCAAAGGAATAACAAAACTATAGGACAGGGAATCACCATCTGCATCAAATGCACCGGGATTGTGAATGAATTTTATCCCAACGGCGGCATTATCAATGGGCGGCACCAACAATACAGGCGAACTGTTGAGGCCAATAAAGGGGTCAATTAGAATTTGTGACTCAATGTAAAAAGGCGTTTGTACGGAGTTTCCTTTGTTAATATTGACAATCTCATCGTTCCTATTGGGCTCTCGATAGCTGATACGGTAAATTCCTGGAGAATTATAGGTGTAAGTAACTTTTATGATATACTGCTCAACTTCATTGTTCTCTCCTAAAAAGATACCGTCCACAAAAGAATCTGCTTGAAGGTCCAATTGAAATTCAGTCCCATCGCCAAAATTGATTATACCATCGCCAAATCTAACGGGAGATTGAGTATCCGTAAAGGCAGTAATGGTGAACTCATAAGTTAAGGCCGTATTGGAAATTCGGCGAGAAGTGATCTCAGCGGCTCGAATATGGGTGGCATAAGTAGCTTCACTTATAACCAACAACAACGACAATGTTACAAAAAGCCCTTTGAGAAGTATTTTCATTAACCTTTCAATTTGTTATATAATAGCAAACCGCCCTAAATAGTTCTCCGCAATATTGATAACTTAAATTACGGGGAAGTAGACATTAAAATTAAAGAATTATCTGCTAACTTTTTAGGTAATCAATGTTTTTGAGCTCTGGCTGAGATGTACCCTGCCAATCGAACCCGTCGGTTTAGTAACGATTTTAACAGTATAATCTTTACCAAACCAAAATTATGCTCCAAATTGAGCGGCTTGGTATAATTCTAGACGTATTTTTAACTTGTTTCGTTTGTTGCCTGGCTTTATTTAGTGATTTTAAAAACAATTTTTTTGGAGCGTTTATTGAAATAAACTAGATCTTGGAAGATAAATACAGGTTATTCGAACTCCCTGATATCTTTTAGATTCTCTTATTGTAAAATTCAATACACCTGTATAAGAGTAAGGCTTGCATTTTTAATAAAAAAAGACGTTCAGCATTACTAGCATGCAATGAAAACTCATTTTTATTTATAATCTTTTAAAATATGGCAGAGGTTTTTGCATTCTAGTTAACGGTACGTAAATTTGGTCACTTCACTTATACTAAATCTAATCCATGAGTTGGTTAACAGATGCCTTAAAGAGCAGCCTGGGAAGAAAACTGGTAATGGCCTTAACAGGATTATTTCTAATCCTGTTTTTAATGGGTCACGTTTTGGGAAACTTGTTATTATTCAAAAATGATGGAGGTCAAGCCTTCAATGAATATGCACGCTTTATGACCACAACGCCAGCTGTCCAGGTGCTAAGTTATGTAACGTATATCAGTATTTTACTTCATGTGGTGTACTCCATATTAATTACCCGAATCAATCGGGCAGCACGCCCCATTGGCTATGCTGTCAATAAACCTGGCGCAAACAGCCTTTGGAGCTCCAGAAACATGGGCATTCTTGGAACGATTGTGCTAATATTTTTAGTGATTCATTTAAAGTCCTTTTGGTATGAAATGCGCTTTGGGCATATTCCAACAGTAAATTATCCCGGTGTGGGGGAATTCAAAGACTTGTACACTATGGTAGCAGAAGCATTTACTCAATGGTGGTATGTCTTGCTATATGTAGTTGGTATGTTTGGTTTGGGTTATCACTTAAGTCACGGATTTGAAAGCGCGTTCCAAACGTTGGGCTTGAATCACAAAAAATACACCCCGTTGATGAAAAAAATAGGCTTGGGATTTGCAATAATTGTTCCTACGCTTTTTGCATCAATACCTGTAGTCATGTTTATTAAAAGTTTAGCTTAAAAGCTTCATTCCTATGATGAATCCCAAATCACCTCAAGGCCCTCTAGAGGAAAAATGGTCCAAACATATATTCGATATCAAACTGGTTAATCCCGCCAATAAAAGGAAGTTCGACATCATTGTAGTGGGTACTGGATTAGCAGGTGCTTCAGCTGCTGCTACACTTGCCGAGCTGGGTTATAATGTAAAAGCTTTTTGTTTTCAAGACAGCCCTCGTAGGGCACATAGCATAGCTGCCCAAGGAGGAATAAACGCCGCCAAAAATTACCAAAATGATGGAGATAGTGTATTTCGCTTGTTTTATGATACCATAAAAGGAGGAGATTACCGTTCTCGAGAATCAAATGTATACCGTTTAGCAGAAGTAAGTGTAAACATCATTGATCAATGTGTTGCTCAAGGGGTACCCTTTGCACGAGAGTATGGCGGATTACTCGCCAACCGCTCTTTTGGGGGCGCTCAGGTAAGTCGAACCTTTTACGCCAGAGGTCAAACGGGTCAACAATTACTATTAGGCGCATACAGTGCTCTTAGCCGTCAGGTAGCCAATGGCAAAGTAGAACTTTTTCCAAGAACAGAGATGTTGGATGTAGTTACTATTGACGGACATGCTCGAGGAATCGTAGCCCGTAATTTGATTACGGGAAAGATTGAATCGCATAGTGCCCATGCCGTAGTATTGGCAACCGGGGGTTACGGAAATGTTTTTTATCTATCCACCAATGCCATGGGCTCCAACGTTACAGCTGCCTGGAGGGCACATAAGAAGGGGGCGTATTTTGCCAATCCTTGTTATACACAGATTCACCCTACTTGTATCCCTGTTTCCGGAGATCATCAATCAAAGCTAACATTGATGTCTGAATCCTTGCGAAACGATGGTCGTGTATGGGTTCCTAAAGAAAAAGGAGATAAGAGAAGCCCTCAAGATATACCTGAAAATGAGCGCGATTATTATTTAGAGCGCCGATACCCTAGTTTTGGCAACTTGGTACCAAGAGATGTTGCATCCAGAAATGCCAAACAAGTTTGTGACGAAGGACGGGGGGTTGGGGCTACCGGATTAGCAGTATATCTGGATTTTAAAGACGCTATCAACAGGGACGGTAAAGATACTATTGAATCAAAGTATGGTAACTTATTCGATATGTATGCGCAAATCACCGGAGAGAATCCCTACGAAATTCCCATGCGAATTTATCCTGCGGTGCACTACACCATGGGTGGCTTGTGGGTCGATTACAATTTAATGACCAGCGTACCTGGACTATATTCCTTAGGTGAGGCTAATTTTTCGGACCATGGTGCCAATCGACTAGGTGCGAGTGCTCTTATGCAAGGACTGGCTGATGGCTATTTTATCATTCCTTATGCCATTGGCGATTATCTTGCCACCCGGTCTTATGACAAAATACCTACAGATCACCCTAGCTTTGTAGAAGCTGAGGCTAAAATAAAAAACCAAATTGAAAAGCTTTTATCCATTAATGGTAACCGCACCGTGGATCAAATACATCGGGAGTTAGGCAAGGTGATGTGGGACTATTGCGGGATGTCTAGAACAGCAGAGGGTCTGAAAATAGCTCGTGACAAAGTAAAAGCTATTAAAAAGCAATTTTGGACGGATGTGAAAGT
>JAJCYK010000277.1 GCA_029262935.1 Cytophagales bacterium
GAGGCAAACGCATTTATATTTCTGGAGATACGGAAGATATTCCTGAAATGCGGGCTTTGAAGGATATCGATATCGCTTTTGTGTGTATGAATTTACCTTATACCATGGATGTGGATCAAGCCGCTGATGCGGTAGCAGAATTCAAGCCCAAAGTCGTCTACCCGTTTCATTATCGAGGTGGGGGTGGGACATTTAGTGATGTGCAAAAGTTTAAATCTTTGGTAGAATCAACAGATAAAAACATAGAAGTTCGGTTAAGAGATTGGTATGGAGAATAAATTAATTACCCTGCTTGTAAGCCTGTTCATGTTGCACACCACCACTTGGGCTCAACCCAGTACAGAGGTAATGGCACTTGACTTAAAAATAAGCGCTGATTCCATTTCAGTAAGCAATTTAAAGAACATTTCGAACCACTCGGGATATGACAACCAACCCTCGTTCTTGCCGAATGGCAACTCCATATTCTATACATCACAGCAAGGTGATCAAACTGATGTATACTATTTTGATTTTATGTCAGGTGAAAGCCAAAAAATTACTTCAAGTCCAGGAGGAGAATACTCGCCAACCTTAACACCGGATGGAAATCATTTTAGTACCATAATTCTGGAAGCCTCAGGTAGACAACTGCTTTGGCGGTATGAAAAAAACGGGCAAAACCCCCAAGTGCTGGTTCCGGATTTGAAAATTGGATACCATTGTTGGTTAGGCAATAATCTACTAGCAGCTTTTGTTTTGGGCGAGCCCAGTACGTTGCAGTTATGTGATATCGAATCAGGGGAAACGAAAATACTTGCGGAAAATATTGGACGTTCTTTACACAAAATCCCCACCAGTGGGCATCTGAGTTACGTGGATAAATCGGTACAACCCTGGGCTATAGTTAGCTACGACCCTGCGACTGGGAACCGTGCGAAGATAACGGGATGTTTGGCAGAATCTGAGGACATGGCTTGGAGCTCACAAGGAGTACTCTTTATGGGTAAGGGAAGCAAGCTTTATGCTTGGCATGCCCTCTGGTACCCTAAATGGAGCTTAGTGGCCGACTTGGAAACTTGGGGATTACGAGACATTACCCGGCTTGCTGTCAATCAGCAAGGTTCGCGAATAGCAATAGTGACCGCCGATACTCAATGATAGCTACATGTCCATCTTTAAATTGGTAGCAGAATCTGAAGGAATAGATATAACATAGCTTTTACCTTTACTAACAGTTAGTGACTTTCTACGCAACCAAGGATTGTGTTTTTTTAGGATCTTGTAATTGATGCCCAGATCCAATGCATAAGCTACCAAGTCATCGATAGATGCTGTTATTTCAATTTCATTTAGAGGTTCTTTCTGGTAAAGATGCTTAGATGGAATGTCAAAACCATATGCTTCAGGGTCAGTTAACAGCTCCTTTGCAGCTAATATACGGAAAACGTAACGTGACGTTTCCTCATTAAGCAACAAGTCAAAATAAGAACTAACCCGTTGTTCCTCCATGCGATTCTCCAGTCCGCGAACACCCATATTGTAAGAAGCCGCAGCCAACGTCCAACTGCCAAATTTTCGATGAGCATTTTTAAGATATTGACAGGCAGCTCGGGTAGATTTAATAGGATTGTATCGCTCATCAACTTCTTTGTTTACTTCCAAGCCTAGTTCTTTAGCCGTTGGTTTCAAGAATTGCCAAAAACCTACGGCCTGAGCAGGAGATGTTACATTTAATAAGCCACTTTCAATTACCGCCAGGTACTTAAAATCATCGGGAACTCCTTCCTCAGCTAATATGGCTTCTATTTGGGGAAGCCAGCGATTTGCTCGTTTGTAAATAAAGATTGAATTATTGTGCCAATACGTATTAATATGTAGTTCTCTATCTAAACGTTCCCGGACATCTATGATGGTTAAAGGTATTTGTTCATCGGCAAAACTCAAACTATCTGGAATCTCCAGAGTTACTGTCTTAGTTCTTGGCAAGACGTCCTTAGGCATATCGAATTGATCAATTTCTGCCAATTTTATAGGGTCCTCAGGGCCAGATTGATTCCGTAGATAAAACAACACCAGCACTAGAAAAAGTGAGGTTATGGATAAAATTAATGGAGCTTGCTTGAACATTAGAAGTTGGGTGTAAGAAGGTATTTAGAATAAAACTCATCAATGCGTTTCACGGCTTCCGACGGTGTCTCAACTACATGGAAGAGGTCCATATCCCCAGCGCTGATGGTTTGCGCTTTATTAAGCAAGGTATCTTCCATCCAGTTTATCAAACCACCCCAATAGTCCTTACCTACCAATACAATAGGAAATTGGCCAATTTTTTTCGTTTGGATTAAGGTGATCGCTTCGAACAACTCGTCTAAAGTGCCGAAGCCACCAGGCATCACGACAAACCCTTGTGAATACTTCACAAACATTACTTTTCTGACAAAGAAGTAATCGAATGTAATCAGTTTATCGGGGTCTATATAGATATTGCTGCCTTGCTCAAAAGGAAGGTCAATATTTAAACCAACAGACTTTCCTTCTTCACTCCTGGCTCCTTTATTTCCAGCCTCCATAATACCAGGGCCACCCCCAGTAATAACCCCGTATCCATGCCTTACTAATTTAGCGGCAATGTCCTCGGCCATTTTATAGTAACGATGATCCGGTTGGGTGCGTGCTGAACCAAAAACGGATACACAGGGCCCTATTTTCGAGAGTTTTTCAAAACCCTGAACAAACTCGGCCATGACCTTAAATATTACCCATGAATCTGAACTTTTAATTTCATTCCAATCCCGGTCTTTAAAGGCTTTTCTTATGCGATTTTCGTCCTCAATTAATTGGAAATTTTCCTTTTCTCTATCGGCGTCTGTTTTTAATCGTCTTTGTCCCATTAAATTTTAAGCTAACTGTGTTTTCCCTATTAATTTAGTAATGTTTTTAAGGCTGGCTCCACTTCCTCAAATTTAAAATTAAATCCTTGAGAAGCTATTTTCTTACTAGAAACTCGATTTCCTCCTAAAACAATTTGAGCCATCTCACCTAACATCAATCGCAAAGTCCATGCCGGAACGGCGGGCAACCACATGGCCTTTTTCATGGTTTGAGCGAGAGTTTTAGTAAATTTTCTATTGGTCACTGGATTAGGTGCTACAGCATTGTAAGCGCCTTGCAGTTGACTGTCTTCCATTGATTTTATGAACATCTCACAAAGATCATCAATATGAATCCAACTCATAAATTGATCACCAGTACCCAAAGTAGCTCCTGCATTTAACTTTACGGATTGAGCCATTTTTGGAAGTGCTCCACCCAATGCACTTAACACCACACCAATACGTAACATGACTACCCTAAGATTAAGTTCTTTTAATCCATTTATTTCACTCTCCCAGGCTTGAGTCACTTCTGCTAGAAAACCTTCACCGCTAGGGGCATTCTCATCCAACCACACTTCGCCGGTATCCCACCCATATATTCCTATGGCAGAGGCCGATATAAATGCTTCACAGGCACCATTTGAATTCATCAATTGTCTATGTAGCAAAGCGGTAGATTTCACCCTGCTTTGCAGAATTTCTTTTTTCCTAGAAGAAGACCACCGTTTATCGGCAACTCCGGCTCCGGCTAAGTGAACGACAAAATTAACATTTTCCAAGGCACCTTCTTCCACAATTCCTTGGCGGATATCCCAGGTGTAGGATTTAACGCCTTTTTTTGACTTCTTGGTACGTCCCAGATGACTTACTTGATAGCCTCCCTCCAATAGCATATCCGTTAACCTAGATCCCACTAATCCAGAGGCGCCGGTTATAAGTACATTCTTGCTCATGTCTCAATTTAATGAATTGGAGTTTAAAAATTAGAGCAAAAAAAAAGGATTTCCTTAGTTGGAAACCCTTTTTAGAACTCTTTGAGGATTCTACATTTTATAGGAAACCCCCACGCTAAAGGTTGAGCCTAATTCAAATGATTCATAAACTGGAGTTCCGGCAAAGTCATACTCTTTAAGGTATTCCATGTTTAAAATGTTTGTGGCCTTAAATTTGAGTGACCAATTTTCGGCGAACTGCTTACTTGAAACGAAATTCAATGAGGGTCGTGACTGTTCAAAAACATCCGGGTCTAGTGCTCCTGACTGGAAAGCCAATCGTTCTCCGAATATATTGAAGGACAAGGTGTTTTCCCAAAGCAACTTGGAACTTACATGAGACAAGCCAACATTGATAATGTAGGGACTTTGTCCTTGAAATCTCCGATCAGTTTCGATATTTAAACGTTTTCCTTGAGCTTGTTCGCTGAGCAGCGTAGCCAGTTCCTCTTCGCTTTTATCCACTTGGGAATAAATCAAGCTCAAGTTGGCAGCAAACTTAAAGTTCTCCAAACCCGGAGAAATGAAAGCCAAAGATTTACGAACCTCAAACTCAGCTCCGTATACTGTGGCGTTCTCTACGTTTTGTGGGACAATTTCCGGAGTGGACGCCTTGGGGGTAAGGACATATACGATTGGATCTGAAAAGTCTTTGTAATAAAGACTTACTGCAATCAACTCTCCTGGACTTGGAAAAGTCTCAAATCTCAGGTCATAGTTTCTAATTAGCGTCCGCTGCAGGTCTGGGTTGCCTAAAAAGATCGGCCGCCCTGGAGTCACCGTGGATGAAAATGGAGCAATTTCCCGAAGATTTGGACGGGCCAATGTTTGGGTAGCCGCTACCCTAAAGTTGGAATTATCTGTTAGATTATAAACAAGGTTAATAGAGGGAAGTACGTCTGTCTCATCAATGTTCCCTTTGCCTTCGTCTTCGTCTTGACTTACTGCTTCCATTTTGGTTTGTTCCAATCGAGCCCCTGCTACTACTTTTAGTTTAGAGGTTACATTTACCACACCCATTAGATAAGCAGCGGTTATAATTTCTTCCCCGTCATAGTTGTTTCTGGGAAAGGTCAAATCTGTAAAAACATTTCCAAAACCAAATCGACCTTGCCCGTTACTCTCCGGGTGGTCTACGATACCTGAATTTTCTTGAGAAAAGAAACTTTCAAAGTCACCGGCTGCATCATTAAACGTTATGTACCCAGGATTTAAATCGTTTACTGGTACCTGGATTTGACTGTAGAAAAACTCTCGGAATGTTCTTTGCTTGTTAGAATAAAGTCCTCCAAATTTAATTTGGTGATTCTTTTCTTTGGACAAATCCAAGGTGAAATCTATTTTCCCATTTACTTGATCATCTTGTAGGTCCCTCCAGAAGTGACTTGGCAGTATACCTACTTCGGATTGCTGTAGTAAGTATGTAGTCTGCCCTGAGCCTAAAGTGGCGGAAGTGTACGCCCAAATCCTGGAATCGGGCTCTTCTTGGGTAGCCTTGACATATCCTGCTAACCACTCCATTTTAAGGTTGTTTAGGGCCTCAAAGAAATGTTTCCCACTTAGCTGGCCGTTGTAAATGCCACGTTCCTTAACGAATATGCCATTGGTCACGTAGTTTGGCTGACCCGTGTTTCTCCAAAATCCGTTGTCCGATACCGAGGTAATCTCTCCGTCGTGGTTGTATAAGTTGTTGAAAGTAATCTCATGATTCGGGGACAATTGGTAGGATAGACTTAATAATCCACCCAATTGAGTACTGCGAGTACTTCTAGTTTGATTAAAATTCTGCTCCAAAATAAGTACATCCCCTCCACCGTCTGAGGAAATTGAACTAATTCCATCATCATAGAAGCTATAATCCGTGCTTAAGTTTACGCCAAAGTTATAGCCAAACTTCTTTCCAAAAAGCTCCGTTTGATTTCCTAGGGAGAAGTCCACTCCGTAATTTAGTGGTGTAGACTTTTGGCGGGCTACGAATGGATTATGTAATGATTTAGCGGACTGATCTACTAAAGTTCTTGTAGACGGATTGTCAATGTTTCTACCTTGTATCGCTAAAATATTAGCGTTACGAATATCGTTTTGGTCAAAAATACTTGGCCGGTCCCTTGAACCGTCGTCAAAGCCTAACCAATCTGTTTTACCATCGACTCCATCAGTCAGAAAATTATCAATCAATGAAGACCGTGTATTATATGAGGTAGAAACACCAATATTCATGTAGTATTTATCAGGTAGCGATTTCGTGGTGATATCCACTTTTCCTCCTGTGAAGTTTCCTGGTTGGTCGGGGGTAAAGGTCTTTACGGTGATGATATTTTCTATCATATCCGATGGGATTAGGTCCATGCTGGTACTGTTTCGATAAGGGTCAGCACTAGGCATAGTTACTCCATTCATTTGGGTAATGCTATAGCGATCACCCAGCCCACGCATTACTACGTATTTTCCATCTTCAATAGAAGCC
>JAJCYK010000278.1 GCA_029262935.1 Cytophagales bacterium
TGTGTTGCTTGGGAGGGTGTTACCTTTTTGTTAACAAAAAGGGAAGTTAATGTTACTAACTTCCCTTTTTACTGGTGGCCATTCATTTGCTCTTAGTTAACTAAGTATCCAAATTTTGATAGTGAAGACCAACCATCCAACCAAGTGGAGGTGGTAGCTGGATCAAAGGCTCCACGGTAATCAGCAGCATCAAACCCTGCCGGTAGTGTGGCCACGTCAGTATCAGCTGCTGTCACATTTGGATCTAAGCCGTTATCTTGGGCACGACTAATTCCTTTTATTGCTACCGCTGCTTCAACTTTGTTGTTGTTATCAGTCAAGTGTGTGATCAACGCCGTACCGTTAGGGTCATCTGGAGTTTGAGGATTGTCCTTGCCATCTTTTGACGTAATCTTCAGAACATTAATATCCAAAGTACCGGCACCATTAAAATTGGACCAGGTATTATTTAGAATATTAAGATCAGTGCCAAGTTTACCGTAACTATCACCAACTCCGTTAGTAAGATCCTGCACTTCCATCAAATTGGCGGGGAAATCTACCAGTACAGAATTTGCAATAGTTCCTGCAAAATTCTCACGGAATAATAATGCTTTGTCCCTACCTGTAGCAGCAGTACCAGGTCCGATGAAAGTACAATTGTATAGTTCGGGCATGGAATTCAAACCATCATCTGGAGAAGCTCCATCCCACTCGCCGGCGTGATCGTAGCTTGAAGCATCAGAAAGCATAAGGCTAAACAAGAATTGACCTTTACCCCTCCACCCTAAATCAAAGTCGAAGTCATCGTCAGTAGAGAATGCCACACTTATATGTTTGATATCAACCGTACCTCCAAAGATCTCGATTCCGTCGTCCGCACTGGAAAAGATATCTACGTAGTCAATAGTAGTTCCTGATCCCACTCCACCTAGGGTTAAACCTTGTAGCTCATCACCTGGTTGGAACCCAATACCTGTATATCGTATTGAAACGTAGGTCAATTCTCCAGAGCTATCGTCGTCTATGGGAGTGGTATTTCCATACAACCCGCGGGGTTCACCTGAATCAATTCCTTCAATTTGGATTTCACTGTTTCCACTCTTTTCTGAAGTAGCATTTCCTAAAATTAGTAAGCCTCCCCATTGTCCATTGTCTTGGGGTGTCAAAGAATTACCCGTTAGATCATCCGCTTCTGCAGTAAAAATAATGGGATCCGTAGCCGTGCCATTGGCAAAGATCTTTGCACCTCGGGTGATAATTAAAGAGGAAGCATTGTCCGAGGTGGGCGTAGCTTTAAATTTGATAACCGTACCAGCTTCAATATTCAATTCACTGCCTTCTTCCAGAAATACCAAACCATCCATCAAGTATTCCACATTTGCGGTCATATTATATACGGTGTTATCAACCAGTGTAGCATCGTCTATGTCTGGGGATGTTAAATTGACCATGGTTTTACCAACAGTAACCGTAGCAGTGGTAGTAGCAGTTTGGGCCGGGGATTGATCGTCTGTAACGATGAAGTTTATGGTTATGGTAGACCCAAGAGTCGCTCCTGCATCTATGGAATAGCTATACGTAGTCCCGGAAACAGTAACTGCGCCAGACCCATCATTTGCAGTAACTGAGGCTACAGTTCCACCAGTACCTGCTGTGGCTGTCACATTAAAATCTATAGACGCCCCAGCAATTCCACTAGCGGTCGTTGGGGTTACGGATATAGTCGGAGCGCCACCATTTGATGGTGTAGGATCGTCGTCGTCGCAACTTACAAAAGCGGCGGCTACTCCAACGAATAACAAAAATAGATATGATAGTTTCTTCATTGCTAAATGGATTTTGAATTTAATTGTATTTAACGTTCAGTTAGCAAAGGTGAGAAACTCATGTTACCTGGACAGGTAGGAATTATTAATTAATTGTTAAAACCATGCCTAATTGCCATTGACAATGTTAACATTTGGTTAAAAGGTTTAGCAGAACATTTCCTGTGGTCACAGGTAATGTGATGTCATCATTTGACTAAAGTAAGGAGCCTATTGATTGATAGGTACTTTATTTAAAATAGTACTTAGAATTTGTTGGGTGGTAACACCATCAGCTTCAGCTTCATAGTTGAGCAACAAGCGGTGGTTCATAACATCTAAAGCCACTTCTTTAATATCTTCAGGCAATACATAATCTCTTTCATCAAAGAAAGCTACAGCTTTTGCCGCCAAGTTTAGGTTAATACTAGCCCGTGGAGACGCGCCGAATTGTATATAGTGAGATAATTGTTCCATGCCATAGTCCTCAGGATTTCGAGTCGCAAAAACCAATTCAATAATGTACTGTGCCAGTGATTTACTAATGTTTACTTGATTGATTTCGTTGCGAATAGCAAATATGTCCTCCTTGCTTAAAATAGGTTGTACGTCATCGTTGAAATTCATATCGGACATCCTGGTCATTATTTCAAACTCCTCTTCTTTGGTGGGATAATCCACATGGACTTTCATCATAAATCGGTCCACCTGGGCTTCAGGCAATGGATAAGTACCTTCCTGTTCTACGGGGTTTTGAGTAGCCAATACCAAAAAAGGCCGGTCTAAGGCGTACGTATGCTCCCCTATGGTAACTTGTTTTTCCTGCATGGATTCCAGTAGGGCTGATTGCACTTTGGCCGGGGATCGATTTACCTCATCCGCTAAGATGATGTTTGCGAAGATAGGTCCCTTTTTTACTTCAAATTCAGCCTTTTGTTGGTTGTAAATCATGGTGCCAATCAAATCTGCGGGCAACAAGTCTGGCGTGAACTGAATCCGTTGAAAATCTAAGTGCAAAACCCTGGAGAGGGTGTTAACAGTAAGCGTCTTGGCTAGGCCGGGTACTCCTTCCAATAACACATGACCTTGAGTAAATAACCCAATCAATAAACGATTGAGCATGTACTCTTGTCCCACTACCACTTTACCAACTTCATTGAACACTTGTTTGATCTTCTCTTGATGTGCTCTTTTTAATTCATTTGTAGCTGTCTCTTCCACTGGGCCTTACTTTTTAAATGTCTTTGTATTTCTGAATAGCAAAAATAATAAAAAAACCTTACTGGCATAAGCCTTCTTTAAAATCGAATTTTTACACCCTTAACAATTACGTAATATTAGACATTCCAATGTTAACTAATCGTTAATAATTTATTAAATTAGTATGAATAACTTAAAATTAAAGTGAGGAAAAAGGCGTTTCATACATTTACAGCCCTGTTTTGGGTCCTTATAGCTTTGACACTCCAGGGTCAAAACACGGCTTCCTCAGCCAGTGTATCCAGCTTAAATAATTCTACCCAAATCCATTTGGCGGACTTTTTAAGGACTGATCCTGAGCATTTGTTGGTCAGAGGCAGCGACATTCAGCAAGAATTTGAAGGATTTATTCAAAACTTAAGGCACAAACAACCAAAGTATAAAAGTGAAAAGGCATTTTTGGAATACGTTTACTACAAAGTACATCACAAATATTTAAAGCACTACCGGACTCCAGTGGCCATGAAAGAATTGTTTGAAAGCAAGCAATATGATTGCCTCACTGGTACGGCCGTGTATGCGATGATCTTTGAGGCGTTAGGCTTGGAAACCCAAATTAAGGAAACCACGCATCATATTTACCTAATGATTCATGTAAATGGCAATCCAATACTTGTAGAATCAACCAGCCCACTTTATGGGTTTGTAACCAATCCAGGAAAAATACAAGCATTAATAGCCTCATATTCTAATGACAATACCGGATCGACCAATACGAATTTTTACAAATTCCAAAAAGTAATTAATGAGACCGTTAGTCTTAATCAGTTAGCAGGTTTGCATTTTTATAATATGGCTTTAGATGCTTACAATCAACAAGATTTAACCTCGGCTATTTTACAAATGGAGCAGGCTATCAACCGGTATCCTGGTGAGCGAATGTCAGAAGTGATGCGGAGAATGCTATTAACATTGGACGCAGAACTTAATATCGATGGCGCATTCAAAAGACACTATTTGAATAAGTATGCCCACCTCCAAGATCATTCTACCGCAGAAGCCAGGCGTTAGGTTAAACTTTTACTCCCCTTCCTGTGTTAATTTGCCAATGATGCTTAATTTGCGTCTCCCGACCAAGTTTTAACCTAACCAAAATCTATCATTGTGCGCAAATTGATACTTCTCTTTTGCCTGGGATGTTATGGACTACTAGCAACAGGACAATCACATACGGTTTACCTGGTTGGTGATGCAGGCGAGCCGTTTGAAAATGGCAATCCGGTAATCCATCTACTTAAAAAGCATATTGCCTATAAAAGCGCCCAAAGCACTATTCTATATTTAGGTGACAATATTTATCCTCGTGGCCTGCCCAATCAAAAAAACCTCCACCGTAAAGAAGCGGAAGACATCATTTTAGGGCAAATTGAAGTGCTCTCCGGCTACCAGGGACAAGTTTATATGATTCCCGGTAATCACGACTGGGACAAAGGCAAGACCAAA
>JAJCYK010000279.1 GCA_029262935.1 Cytophagales bacterium
ATTTGCTCGCTACACTAGAGCGACTGTTCCCTAATTTAGCAGCCAGTTCCTTCACGTAATAACTACCTTCGTCTTTCAACTCGATAGTTTTACCACTAGCATGAACTAAACCTATATAGGAATTGTCCGAAATACGTAACTTGTCGTTGCTGTTTAGGGTAGCTCCTGTACGTACAGGCTCCCAATTTGAAGCATCGTCCGCTACTTTTACGGAATTCCCACCCTTATTGGCTAATACCTTGAACACATAGTCCTGGGCCTGAAGGGGGCTTGCTATCATGAAAACAGCGAAGGAAAATACTGTTAATATTAGTTTCATTATATTCTTTATTTGATAAGTTAAATTCTTCATATACACTAGTTAATCCTCAAGGGGCTCAAAAAGTAACCTCCTTTGCTCCTTAGAAAACAGATTTTTTAATACACCATAGTAAACTTCCAAGGAATCCCCGGCCAATAACACGGCTATAATACCTAGAGTAAGATTGAGTTTATAGCTAAAAAAGTGGAATACTAATACTGTTACTAATAAAAGAACTAAGGCTTCTAACAATTGAATAGACTTAGTTAATCCATCATACCACCTAGGTAAGAGCCTGTAAATCAACGAGAAAATCAGTACGTTAAAGAAACAAAGCAGGATTCCCACTACCACTCCTGCACGATTGCTCATGGAATCAATATATTCCCCACTAAGAATCATGGCCAATATATTAGCATGTATCACTACGCCATACATATCGGGATTCGTGCGGCCGGCATATTCGGTATTTAATGGAGTATAGAGTTTATCTTCCCAGGAGTTATCCCACAAATCTTCCCCCAGATAACCCAAAATCACTACTTTATCCTCAAAAACACTGGGAACAAAGTTTTCTTCGAAAATATCCATCCAGTCCAAAACCGTGAATTTGTTAGTGAATTCGCTGTTTTTGCTGTTTGCTCGGACTATATTACCACCATAGTTGATTAGCTCAACGGTATTGTTTCTTTTCAAAAAGTGCTCAGAAGCTTTCGAATCGTATAACTCGGCTAATTTTAATGCAAACAGCCGCTGCTCTCCTTCCGCAGTGTATTCAACGGATGTAAAAGAACGGCATACTTTAAAATTGTCCTGGTCCTGGGCTGGCGTGATAAGATTGGCAAAACCAAGGTGTGCATTCTCTAAAAACATGGGGTTGGAGGTTTCTAAAGTATCAAAAATCCCTGTTTGCGAATTAAATTGGTTCAATTTTGTTACCAGTACCAACTTATCGGTTTGCCATAAGGCCGCGCTAAAGAGGCTATCCTGGTATTGATCCAAAGGTTCTCTAAAAAAGGCATCTACTCCAATTACTTTGGGATGGTACTCATTTATAGTCTCTATTTGCTTAGCAATCCCTTGTCTGTTTAAGTTGCCGATATTTACAATTACAATATCGTCGTTCTTTAATGCGTCAGGATCTTTGCGGAGTTGTGAAAATACAATATCAGTGATGTCCATGTCACTGATAGCTTCTCCAATGGGGTTCAACACTTCAAATGCACTAAATACTCTACCACCAAAGAATATCAGAGAAAATATAAAAGCTGTACCCAGAATTGAATCTGCCCACAGACGACGGTCTGTATTTCGTTTTATCTTTTTTAACATGGTCCACCCCAGCTATAAATGCTGATTACTAACCTATAAATAACTTGCTATGGGGGTTTATTTAAAAATTTTTTTCTTACTTCATCTGACCGATGCAATATTTAAAGAAAAATAGACTTTATCCTAGTGACTACATCGAAGGGGTTTTGTCGGGTGATAAAGTAGTCCTCAGCAAAGCCATTACGCTGATAGAAAGTCAGTTAGCCTCTGATCAGGAATTGACTTTACAGGTATTGGAAGGGATACTGCCTTACAGTGGATCATCAAAACGAGTAGGCATTACCGGGGTACCTGGTGTGGGAAAAAGCACATTTATTGAATCGCTGGGTCATTATTTAAGCGAGTATGGCTCGAGAATAGCTGTTTTGGCAGTAGATCCATCCAGTAAAAAGACCAAGGGAAGTATACTAGGGGACAAAACACGAATGGATTGGTTGAGTAAGCAGCCCAATGCTTTTATTCGTCCGAGTGCCGCTGGTTTAAGTCTGGGAGGTGTGGCGCACCATACTCGTGAAACCATCATTTTATGTGAAGCAGCAGGCTTTGATACCATATTGGTAGAAACAGTTGGTGTGGGACAATCCGAGACGGTTGTTCATAGTATGGTCGATTTCTTTCTACTACTGATGTTGTCTGGTGCTGGAGATGAACTACAAGGCATAAAAAAGGGGATTATGGAAATGGCTGACGCGGTGGTCATTACCAAAGCTGATGGAGAAAATCAAAAGGCCTCCAAGCAAGCGCAGGTGACTTATCAAAATGCGTTACACCTATTGTCATCCAATGAAAACGGCTGGTCACCACCTGTGTTGACCTGTTCGGCCTTGGAGAATAAGGGTTTGGAAAGTATCTGGTCAAAAATTGAGGAACATCACAATATGATGCAACAAAACGGATCATGGTCCGTCAATCGAGCTGATCAACGATTGGCATGGATGCACGACTGTATCCGATTAGAAGTGCATCACGCCATTACTCGAAACCCAAAACTGGTGGACAAACTCAATCAATTCGAAAATAAGGTGTTAGATGGCTCCCTACTTCCAGGTAGAGCTGCTAATGAGGTCATGAGAGACCTCTTTAAATAAAAAAAGGCGCTTAATGCGCCTTTCGAGTTTTAATCCCTACCCTTTCTTATGGTACCTGCACCAGAAGAGTTGGTTTTTTCTTTAGCGGGATTACCATAATACTTCACGGAACCTGCACCGCTGGCATAAGCCTCTATTTGCTCGGTAGCATGAACGGTTACAGATCCTGCACCAGACGCCCTAGCATTAGTATAGTTGCTTTTCAATTGCGAAGCTTTGTAATCACCTGCTCCGGACAACCTAACAGTTTGTTCATCGGTGGAACCTGAAATACGAATATCGCCTGCACCACTCACCGTAACATTCATCGACTTGGCATTTATTTCTAATTCCAGGTCTGAGGCACCGCTTACTTGTAGTTCCAATTCATTGGCCTTAATTGGCGTATTGGTTGTTACATCGGCTGCGCCACTGACGTTTAAATAATCCAGTGCCACAAAATCTACATATATGGTAATCTTGCCATGATTTTTCCATTTCCAATTCCAATCAATGTCGATATGTAATACGTCTCCTTTTACCTGGGTTCGAATATCGTCATGCACGTCTTCCTCGGCCTCAATAACCAATTTATGGGTACTTCCCTGCGTCAGCACCACATTGAAGGCGCCTCCAACTTTAATGCCTGAAAATTTATCTACAGAGCGGTTCTTTTTTACAATAGGGTCTGCATAACTGTTTATACTGGCAAACAGCAAACAGAATATAGTTAAAGTCCAAAACTTTAACCTTGGTCGGTTGATAATGTTATTCATAGTTGCTTTAGTGTTTTTATATACAATATAGACTACCAATGACACTTAGAGGTTGCATGAATAGGTTTTTATTTATTCTTAACCCAGAGCACAGACAATTTTATTAATATTGTTTCATGTTAAAAGCGTTTGATTATCACGTGGGGTTCTTCAAGTTTTCTCTACTCAGTTTATTGTTGGTAGCATGCACCCTGGACAAGTCGGAGCGACTGGCAAACGAAACTACCGAACTATCCCCCCAGTACGCCAAGGGTTTCGTAATACATCTGGTGGAAGGCGTGAAGATATTGACCGTTACTCGGCCATGGGACGGCGCTACTAACAACCTCACTTATGCTTTGTTGAAAGAAGGAGATCGTATTCCTTCAATTTCTGTAGATCAAATTATACATGTACCGGTAAATAAAATGGTGGTTACCTCCACCACCCACATTCCTGGTTTGGACTTATTAAATGCTTCTGATCGATTAGTGGGTTTTCCTCAATCCCAGTACATTTCCTCAGCCACTATGCGCGCCCGGATAGACCAAGGGCTGGTGAAAGAGTTAGGAGCCGCCAATGGCGTTAACATAGAGGCGCTTATTACGCTGCAACCTGATATGGTGATGACTTACCAATCCGGGCCGGACCGCACCCAACTAGAATCTTTAAGCATTTCTCAAATACCCACACTTCTCAACGCAGACTTTTTAGAAGAGACGCCTTTAGGTAGGGCGGAATGGATTAAAGTCTTTGGCCATCTTTTGGATAAACCTAAACTTGCGGATTCGGTATTTCATCAAATTGAGCAGACCTACCTGGAATTAAAAAACCAAGCTCATGATCAACCCGAGCGGCCCAAAGTATTTAGTGGATCTCTCTACGGGGGTACCTGGTATGCTCCAGGAGGCAATAGTTTTGCAGCCCAATATATCGCCGATGCCGGTGGCATTTATACTTGGGGTAGTCATGCTGAGACAGGTAGTCTGGAACTGAGTTTTGAGTCAGTAATTCAAAAAAACAGCCAAACAGAATTTTGGATCGGGTTGGGAGGTTTCACGTCTTTAGGTGACTTGAAATCCGCAGACGCCCGATATGAAAGTTTTAATGCCTATCATCAACATAAAGTCTTTAATTATCACAAACGGATCGGGGCAACTGGTGGATTTGAATACCTTGAGTTAGGAAGCGCTCGGCCGGATATTGTTTTAAAGGATTACATAAAAATGTTACACCCTGCACTACTTCCAGAATATGAACCCTATTTCTTCCAGAAATTAAACTAAATGAAATACTCTGGTATTTTGTTAGTGGGTCTCCTGCTGCTGCTTCTGCTGGCCCTGTTCCTGAAGT
>JAJCYK010000280.1 GCA_029262935.1 Cytophagales bacterium
AAGTAAACAGTCTACGGATTATGCAAGAGAAAGGTAACATCTCCATACATACGGAAAATATATTTCCAATAATCAAGAAATTTCTTTATTCAGATCACGAAATTTTTCTGAGAGAGTTAGTGTCAAACGCAGTTGACGCCACACAAAAGATCAAACGCCTATCATCGTTGGGAGAATACAAAGAAGAACTTGGTGAACTACAGGTTGAGGTATCAATAGATAAGAAAGCCAAGACCATTACTGTCAGTGACCAGGGTATTGGTATGACCGCCGATGAAATAAAAAAATACATTAATCAGATCGCATTTTCAGGAGCCTCTGAGTTTGTTGAAAAATTCAAAGATGCCGGGGACGCTCAAGAGATTATAGGAAAGTTCGGCCTGGGTTTTTATTCGGCCTTTATGGTTTCGGAAAAAGTTGAAATCATTACTAAATCCTATCAAGAAGACGCTAAACCAGCACGCTGGGAGTGCGATGGAAATACAGAATTCGAAATCACTTCAGTAAAGAAAAAAGATAGAGGTACGGACATCATTCTCCATATTAATGAGGATTCTGAAGAATTTTTGGAAGAGGCAAGAATCCAGGGTATACTTGATAAGTATGCCAAGTTCCTTCCAATCACGGTAAAGTTTGGAGAAAAGGACCAAAGCGTAGAAGATGGTAAAGATGATGAAGGAAAGGTCAAATACAAAACTGAAAAGGTTGACAACATCATCAACAATACCCATCCTATCTGGACCAAAGCTCCTTCGGAATTAAAAGATGAAGATTACTTACAATTTTATAAGGAACTGTACCCCTTTTCTGAGGAACCACAATTTTGGATTCATCTTAATGTAGACTACCCCTTTAACCTCACCGGTGTGCTCTATTTTCCAAGACTTAAGAGTGATTTTGAAGTACCCAAGAATAAAATACAGCTCTATTCCAGACAAGTATTTATTACAGATGAAGTCAAAGACATCGTTCCTGAATTTCTTATGCTGCTTCACGGAGTGATTGACTCTCCGGATATTCCTTTAAATGTTAGCCGTAGCTTTTTACAATCAGACAGTAATGTAAAGAAGATAAATGCCTACATCACCAAAAAAGTGGCTGATAAATTAGGTGAGTTGTTCAAAAAGGATCGTACGGGGTATGAAGATAAATGGTCGAATATTGGCATGTTTGTAAAATATGGGATGCTTTCGGAAGAGAAATTTTACGAGAAAGCCAAAGATTTTTGTTTGTTGAAAAATACTGCTGGTGAGCACTTTACCTTAGATGAATATCGTGAGAAGGTGCAAGTAAACCAAAAAGACAAGGACGATAAGGTAGTATTTCTATATACCAACGATCTGGCCAAACAAGATAACTTTATTCAATCTGCCCAAAAACGAAGTTATGACGTGCTGGATATGCATGACATCATTGATACCCATTGGATCAATCACCTGGAACAAAAACTCGATAATACGCAATTAAAACGAGTTGATGCGGATACCGTAGATAAGCTAATTGATACCGGTGATAACCAGGAAAGTGTGCTCTCTGAAGAAGAGAAGACCACGTTGCAGGAGGTTTACACCAAGGCCATCGGGAATCCAGCACTAGCTGTCCAAATTGCTTCATTGGCACCAGATGAATTGCCTGTCACTATTACATTGCCAGAATTCATGAGACGGATGAAAGACATGGCGGCTACGGGTGGTGGTATGCCTTTTATGGGCAACATGCCAGAGTCTCATAATGTTTCAATCAATGCCAATCATCCTATGAGTGCAAAAATTCTCAACGCCAAAAGAGAGGACACTAGGATAAAGTTTGCCAAACAGGCTTACGATCTAGCCTTGTTAAGTCAAAACATGTTGGAAGGATCTGCATTGACTCAGTTCATTCAACGCAGTGTTGACTTGGCATCTAAATAGTTAACCTGAGCAACTTTTTAGAGCTTTCAATAAACGTTCATAAGCGATGGTAAGCGTCGTGCCGAAAGTAAATATACCTTCGGCATGGCCGGCCATAGCCATGAAGCCCAGCTCACTTAATGGACTTTTTTTCCACAGCCTGGCGATCTCACCAGCCATCTCCGGGGTGCCATACGGGATGGATTCCGAGGTGGTAGGAACCTTATAGATTGAGGCTTCCCACAAAGGCTGGTGATGCACATGTATTACTGCTTGAATGGTTTTATCCAAACGATAAAACATATCATGCGTCATGGATTCACTGCTAGCAGCTATCAAGCCTTCACTATTTACTTGGTTATGCTCGATAGCAACGTGAGTGACCCAGGCATAATGCGCTTCATTTAACTGGGACAAGTGACCAGTAGATGATCCGGAAATGATGAAACCCGGTTCATAACGTCGACTTAAGTTGCCATATCCAATGCCATTCTGATAAGCACCAATAAGATTCTGACTAAATAACGTTGTTCTTATTTGCTCTAACTCACTCCAGGGAGCGGTTCTAGGTAATGGTTTTTCCTGCCAATTTTGTGCGTATTTTATGTATCCCTCATCTTTCATTGCTTTCTTTCTGGGAATAATTCCAATATAGATGCTTCGCTTGCTTTACAAATTCCTCTTTCGGTTATAAGACCAGAAATCAACCTGGAGGGAGTAACATCGAACGCAAAGTTGGCGGCTTTGCTTTCTGGGGGAGTCAGAAGGACCTCTTTTAACTCATTTTGATGAAGGCCCTGAATGTATTTTACCTCACGCCCATCCCGTTGTTCTATGGGAATTTCTGCCACTCCGTCTTTGATATTCCAGTCAAATGTGGAACTGGGTAGTGCCACATAGAAAGGAACACCATTGTCTTTAGCAGCCAACGCTTTTAAGTATGTTCCAATCTTATTTGCCACATCACCAGTATATGTTGTACGGTCCGTACCTACTAACACCAAATCCACTAATCCATTTTGCATAAGATGCCCCCCCACATTGTCACTGATTACCGTGTGTGGTACTTGATGCTCCTGCAGTTCCCAGGCAGTTAGTCTTGCCCCTTGATTTCTAGGCCTGGTTTCATCCACCCACACATGAACGGCTATTCCCGTATCATGGGCGGCATAAATTGGAGCAGTGGCTGATCCATAATCAACAAAAGCCAACCATCCCGCATTACAATGTGTGAGGATATTCACCGGCTTACCCTTCTTTGCTTTACTCAGGTCTTTTATAAGGGACAACCCTTGGATACCGATGCTCTTACAATGATTTGCGTCCTCGTCGGCAATTAGCCGAGCCGTTTGGTAAGCTATTGACACTTTATCAGCTACCTCTTGACCTTGAGCCATGGCGTCCAATTGACGCTGTACTGCCCATGCGAGGTTCACGGCAGTGGGTCTGGCATCTAGCAACATCTTCGCCGCTTGATGCAGTTCCTGAGAAAAATTGTGTCCTTCAATAGCTGCCGCTCTTGCCGCCAGATACATTCCAAACCCTGCAGCGGCACCGATTAATCCAGCTCCTCGAACATGCATATCGGCAATAGCCACGGTCATCTCCTGAACATTGACTATAGTTTCTACCTTAAAAACATGAGGCAGGCTTCGTTGATCGATAATATGAACCTTGGAGGGTTCACCTTCGTCTAGCCATATGGTACGATAATGTCTGTCTCCGACTTTCATGAAAGTAATTTATAAAAAAGTCAGTAAACTCATTTAGAAAAGAATGGGGTAGCGAAGGTTACCTTTTTCTTCGATGATAATAAAGGGTTGTCTGGCAATAGTTAGTGGACAACGCCAGGACTTCTAAAAAGGGCCTTTTGACCGGGGCCCTTTTTACTATAAATGAATTACCTCCCCATAGGCTGCAGCGGCGGCTTCCATCACAGCCTCAGACATGGTAGGGTGAGGATGCACCGTTTTAATTATTTCGTGACCGGTTGTTTCCAGTTTGCGAGCTGCAACCACCTCCGCGATTATTTCTGTTACATTAGCTCCAATCATATGAGCTCCTAACCATTCTCCATATTTAGCATCAAAGATTACTTTTACGAACCCTTCTTTGCTTCCTGCTGCGCTAGCTTTCCCTGAAGCGCTAAAAGGAAATTTCCCTACTTTTATCTCATATCCTGCCTCAATAGCGGCGGCTTCCGTATAGCCCACCGACGCAATTTCTGGGCTGCAGTACGTACATCCTGGTAAGTTTTGATAGTCAAGAGCCTCAGGATTTTGTCCAGCGATTTTTTCTACACATATTATTCCTTCTGCAGAGGCGACATGGGCCAACCAGGGCCCTTTAATTACATCTCCAATGGCATATACATCGGGTTGGTTGGTTCGATAAAAATCATCAACTGAAATCCTTCCTCGATCCATGGCTATGCCTCTCTTTTCTAAGCCAATGTTTTCCACGTTTGCAGCTACGCCAACCGCAGATAGTACCACATCAGTTTCAATAATTTCTTCTCCTTTGGCAGTTTTTATATGCACTTTAGATCTCTTGCCTTTAGTGTCAACAGCGGTAACCTCCGATTTGGTTTTGATAATAATTCCAGACTTTTTAAAGCTCCGTTCGAGTTGTTTACTAACTTCCACATCCTCCACTGGAACTATGGTGTCCAAATATTCCACCAGGGTCACTTTGGTACCTACTGCGTTATAAAAATATGCGAATTCTGAACCAATAGCTCCACTGCCAACGATCACCATATCCTTAGGTTGCTTACTTAATACCATAGCTTCGCGGTATCCAATGATCTTAGTGCCATCAATAGGCAACCCCGGCAGTTCCCTGGATCGTCCCCCAGTCGCCACAATGATATGATCCGCCTGATAGGTGGTAGTAACTCCTTTTTCGTCAGTGACATCTACCGTTTTAGGAGCATTTAAGGCACCCGTTCCTACCAGATGATCAATTTTATTTTTCTTAAATAGGAATTGAATTCCTTTACTCATCCCTTCAGCTACACCTCGACTTCTATTGACCATGGCACTAAAATCAGCCTTGGCGTCTTTTACCTGAATGCCATAATCAGCGGCATGATTGATGTACTCGAAAACCTGGGCACTTTTTAATAAAGCCTTAGTTGGTATACATCCCCAGTTTAAGCAGATTCCACCAAGTTCTGCGCGTTCTACCACGCCCACTTTTAAACCCAACTGGGAGGCCCGTATTGCCGCCACATAGCCGCCAGGTCCACTACCAATTACAATCAAATCATATTTTGCTGCCATATTTAATTCAGATTAGACTTTTCACGATTAGCACGGATGCAAATTTAACGCATTTGTTCAGAGAAAAAAATAGTGTGTGGCAAGAACTAGGGACTCTTTATCGAAGCCCTTTGGACAAAATGTGCTAGCATTTTTATTTGGGAAAGGAAAAATATATTTTTGAACACGCAACTAAAACATAACTATGAAAGCACTCGAGGGTAAAACCGCTTTAATCACTGGCGCCTCCAAAGGAATAGGACGAGCTATAGCTAATGAATTTGCACAACAAGGAGCTCAAATAGCCTTTACCTACCTGTCAAGTGTAGAGAAAGGGGAAGCCTTGGAAAAGGAATTACAAGCGACAGGTGTCAAAGCCAAAGGCTATCGATCCGACGCATCCAAGTTCCATGAAGCAGATCAATTGATTCAACAAGTGGTGGAAGACTTCGGTGGTTTAGACATTTTGGTAAATAATGCCGGCATCACCAGGGATAACCTACTTATGCGCATGTCCGAAGCGTTATGGGACGAAGTCATCGATATCAATTTGAAATCGGTGTTTAATACCGTAAAAGCGGCTACCCGTACTTTTATGAAACAAAAAAGTGGCTCAATCATAAACATGACTTCAGTGGTGGGCATTAAGGGGAATGCCGGTCAAGCCAATTACGCGGCTTCCAAAGCTGGCATCGTGGGTTTTACCAAATCTGTAGCGCTAGAATTAGGGTCTCGAAACATTCGAAGTAATGCGATCGCACCGGGATTCATTGAAACCGAAATGACCGATCAGCTTGATGAAAAAACGGTACAGGGGTGGAGAGATGCCATACCATTGAGAAGAGGGGGCCAACCAGAAGACGTCGCGCATTGTGCCGTATTTTTAGCTTCCGACCGATCATCCTATATTACTGGTCAAGTGTTGCAAGTAGATGGCGGAATGTTAACTTAACCACACTTTGAATTGAGGCATAAACCATTTAGGCAAAATCCTCGTTTCATAACTACCCCCTAAAGAATTGCATGGAAAGATCAGCATTGATTTTAGAAAGTTCGCCGTGGTTCGTGATTGTTTGCTTGATAGTTGGTGGACTGGTTGCTTATCTTTTGTACCAAAAGTCTGGCCCATGGGGTAAAAAAGCCCACTACTTTTTAACGGTCTTGCGTTTTATCCTCACTTCAATACTTTGCTTCCTTCTGGTTGGGCCGATATTAAAGCAATTCAAAAACCGGGTTGAAAAGCCCAATTTCGTTTTGGCCATTGATAATTCTAGGTCTGTTGCAGAAGTGGTGGATTCTTCCAAATTAAAAACTGATGTCCAGCGGATTTTGGATTTGGGAAAGTCATTGGAAGAAGCCGACTATCAAGTAGAATACCGGTCGCTGACGGAAACCTTGTCAGGTCTTGACTCCTTAAAATTTAATCATCATACCACTGCCTTAAATGCTGTTTTTCAAAATATTCAAACGGACTATGAAGGGCGAAACCTCAAAGGTATAGTTTTATTTAGTGATGGTATTCACAACCAGGGGCTTTCACCGGCGTTTATACCCTATGGTTTCCCTATCCATACCGTGGGATGGGGTGATACCATTCCTCAAAAAGACTTGCGACTGAAGACCATACACTACAATAAGATAGCCTATCAAGGAAATCAATTTATCATTCGAGCTGAAATCTTAAATGAAGGGTTTCAAGGACAGTCCATCGAAGTACTCTTATCCTCGGGAAATAGCATCTTAGAGCGAAAATCTTTGAAGCTTACCAGTACTCCCCAGCTTCTAGAAACGGAATTTGTACTTGATGCCAGCAGCAAAGGACTAAAGGACTTTCAAATTTCCGTGAGTCCTTTGGCCGAGGAATTTACCACCAGCAATAACTCGAGACATGCGTATATAGATATCATCGAAGGTCAGCGCAAAATACTGCTGGCGGCTAGGAGTCCTCATCCAGACATAAAAGCCATTAGGAGTGCCTTGGAAAACAACCAGAACTATCAATTAGAATTGCACATTCCCGGAGTATCTGCCATACCTACTGAAGAGTATGATCTGCTTATTTTGCATCAAATTAGTAAACAAGCTGTTAGTCAAGTCGGTGTAATAGCCAACATGTTACAGGGTGGTATACCTACCTGGTCTATTTTGGGAAGCAAAAGCAACCTTCCTAGATTTAATGGTGAAAATAGCCTGGTGGAAATAAAGCCCATCAATTTTCAAAGAGATCAAGTTACGGCAGAAGTAAATGCTGCGTTTTCAAAATTTCAACTATCCGACCCCCTCAAGGAGATGCTTAGTAGAAATAATCCAGTAAGTGTGCCCTTTGCCAATTACAATTTAAGCGGGGGTGCAGAAACCTTACTCACTCAAAAAGTGGGAAACTTGTCCACTGCGAATCCGCTGTTGGTAGTAATGAATGACGGCGAGCAGAAAGATGCGGTCATGATCGGTGAAGGCATGTGGCAATGGCGACTGCAGGATTTTGACAAAAATCAAAGTTTTGAGTTATTTGATGAGCTGATTGGCAAACTTGTACAGTATTTGTCTTCTAATGAAGATAAAAGTCGCTTTAAGGTTTACCCACTTAGCACAGAATTTCATGTTAATGAACCGGTGGTACTCGAAACAGAAGCCTATGATGAAATCTATGAGAGGATATTTGGACAAACAGTAGAGCTTGTTTTGAGAAATGCAAGTGGCCAAGTTAACTCATACAATTACACCACCAGTACGGGGAACAGTCAATACCGTATTAGCGACCTACCCGCAGGGGTATACTCCTATCAAGCGTCAACTACTATAGAAGGTAAATCACATGCTAGCCAAGGACAATTTAGTATTACGGAATTGCAATTAGAGTCGTTAAACTTGACCGCGGACCATCAGCTATTACGAAGCTTGGCAGATAAAACCCGTGGTGTTTTTTTTAAGAATGATCAATGGGATAGTTTGGCGAACATCTTAACCACCGATCAAGCACAAGGTGTAATTTTTAGTGAAGAAACGTTTGTACCTTTAATTAAATGGACATGGGTACTGGCAATGCTGCTTTTGTTAGTTTCCACCGAATGGTTTTTTCGGCGGTATTACGGATCTTACTAGCAGGTTTCACAAGACCGTAAGCAATAAGGTAGAAGAACTTTACGTTAGCCGGGTAATCAGTAGTTGTTGTGCAATACATCCGATATTTATATTCCAGATTTTCTTCGTTTTACCAGCAAAATCACTGGTTTCGTATATTCTTAAGGTCATGCCTGGGACTAGGAGTGGTGGCGATCCTTGTGGTCGTAGTATTTTACTATGCAGTAGCTTGGGGTTCTTTTGGTAAAATACCTGACCGTGAATCAATTCAGAGTTATCAGAACGATACCGCTTCGGAAGTGTACTCAGTGGATAGTGTTTTGATTGGAAAATACTTCTTACAAGAGCGCACCAATGTTGCTTTTGAGGACCTACCCAATCATTTGATTGAAGCTCTCATTGCCACTGAAGATGTGCGTTTCTACCAACATCAGGGCGTTGACTACAGAAGTTTATTTAGGGTAGCTATTAAATCACTACTACTTCAAGATCAAAGCTCCGGGGGGGGAAGTACTATTACTCAACAATTAGCAAAAAACATATTTCCTCGTGAAGGTACGGGCTCTTTTAATTTAGCAATTAATAAAGTAAAAGAAATGATCGTTGCAAGGCGGATAGAGGAGGTTTATACTAAATCAGAAATCTTAGCTTTGTATTTTAATACTGTGAGTTTTGGCTATAACGCCTTTGGTATAGAAACTGCATCAAAACGATTTTTTAACAAACCCCCAAATTTACTCACCATTCAAGAGTCAGCAGTGCTGGTAGGGATGTTAAAAGCAACCACCCTTTATAACCCTTACCGCAACCCAAAAAGAGCGGAAACAAGGAGAAATCTTGTATTTCATCAGATGATGAAATACCAATTTCTGAATACCGCCAATTTTGATTCCCTCAAAACCTTGCCCATGGAGATCAACTTTACTTCTACTACCCACAATGAAGGGACAGCCACATATTTTAGAGAATATTTGCGGGCGGAAATTCAAAAATGGGCTAAAGAACAAACGACCGAAGAGGGCGATCCAGTGAACCTGTATACGGACGGTTTGAAAATCTACACTACCATCCATTCTAAAATGCAACAGTATGCTGAAGAATCAGTCGAACAGCACATGACTGAGCTACAGCAAGTGTTTTACAAACATTGGGGCAAAACCCGGCCCTGGCACAAAAACCCACGTACTTTACTTAATGCCATTCGCAAAACCCCCAGGTATCAAAACCTAAAATCTCAAGGCATGCAAGAGTCTGAGATTCAAGAAATATTTAAAAAGCCCTATACCATGAAAGTGTTTACCTGGGAAGGCGAAAAAGAAATGGAATTATCACCCTTAGATTCCATTAGACACTATCTGTATTTTTTAAACGCCGGCTTTATGGCAATGGATCCGCAGAATGGCGCAGTCCGAGCTTGGGTTGGGGGTATTAATCACAAGTACTTTAAATACGATCATGTAAACGTCAATACCAAAAGGCAGGTAGGTTCGGTCTTCAAGCCCATTGTTTATGCAGCTGCTTTGGAGAGCGGCGTAAAGCCTTGTGACTTTGTTAGCTCCAAACGCATCACCTATACCAATTTCGATGACTGGTCTCCTGGAAATGCCGACGACAATTACCAAGGATATTACTCTGTCAAAGGAGCACTAGCACAGTCGGTAAATACAGTTTCCGTCAAAGTGCTTAAGCGTACCAGCATAAGTCGTGCGATAGAAATGGCACGTATTATGGGAATTTCCAATGAAATACCAGAAGTGCCGTCAATTGCATTAGGAACTCCAAACATTTCACTCTTTGAAATGGTTGGAGCTTTTGGGTCTTTTGCCAACCAAGGAAATAGCGTAAAGCCAAGATACCTAAGCAAGATTGTGAATCAGCAGGGAAATGTATTGGCGGATTTCGAAGTTAAAGTTACTTCCCAAAAAGCGATGTCAGCGAATACCGCTACCATGATGTTGCATATGATGAAAAACGTAGTGGACAAAGGCACAGCCCAACGTTTAAGAAGTGTTTACAAATTAAAAAATGATATAGCTGGAAAAACAGGTACTACCCAAAGTCATGCCGATGGATGGTTCATTGGGGTTACCCCCAAACTTGTTGCTGGAGCTTGGGTGGGTAGCGACGATCCAAACATCCATTTCAGGACCATTACTTACGGGCAAGGCGCAGCCATGGCTTTACCCATTTGGGCTTTATTTATGCAACGAGTAAATGCAGACAAAGAATTTGATGTAATCCGTAAATCCAAATTTCCTAGCCCCTCAAGCACGCAACAACAGGCAATGGATTGTGTGGATTATAAAGAAAGCAGAGATTTTCACTATCTTTTTCAACAGATCTTGGGAAATAGAAAAAAACGTCCGTTAAAACGAAAACAACGGAAACGTAACAGAAGATATTAGAAAGGCAGTTGATATCGCATCCCGGCATTAACGAACCACTGCCCGGTGGTACCAGTCACATATTTAAATTCCGTAAAGGGCTGCAGGCTGTTTAAATCCAAAAAGCCCCCAACTCCTAAGTTTAGACCACCATAAGTGCCATAGGATATCAGATCACTGGCCTCTTGGATTTCCGTTTTGAATAAATGAATGCCAGTAAACACATAGGGTACCAACACTAAGTCCCAAGGAACCTCATAGTTAAAATCGATATTAATGACACTAGGTTGCATGGCAATCTGTTCTTCAAAGAAGGTGGCATATGCCACCCTCACACCCCAGTGTCTAAATTGGTAACCGAGTTGAACTTGAGCACCCCATTGGTTGAGGTCAGTACCATAGGTGGCACTTGCCCCTAAATTGGCTTGCGCAGATAGTTGTAGGCTAAGTAATCCTATGACTAAGCTTAGTAGTGATTTCTTCATTAACATAGTGACCCATAAGTGATGAAAATCGTTGGAAATTAACGACCCTCCCTAGGCTGAAAAGTAAATCTGTTACCAGAATTATGATCCCCAAACTCTACATATATCGGTTTGGGATGCAACTTTTCGAATTCTTCGATTAATTCTAGCCAACTGAACTGATGACTCACCGGCTTGTTCATATAGGAAATAAATGCTTTGCTTAGAGGGGATCCATCCCCATAGCTAGCATTCCATTTATAGTCCTCCATTCCAGATAACAAACCGATCCTAGTGGTTCCAGTACGGTCTACTTGTGAAGGTCCAGGAGCGCCTTTTTTGACTATCAAAGGATGGTTCCTGGCCAAAGGTAGTGCCTCACCTCTGCCTTTAACAGCGTCCATCAGCATAAAGATATGAGGAACAGGTATGTTGTTCAATATTGACTGCAATACTTCATAGGAAAGGTAAGTAACATTTACCTTTTCTTCCTTTATACTATTTTTACATACTAAATGACCCGTGCCCTGCTCAACATCATAAAACCCGTATCCAGCAAAGTAAACTAACAGTTGATCGTGAGGCCCGTAGTCCTTTTTGGCATATTCTTGAAGTTTATCCAAAATATCAAAAGTGGTGGCATCACGTACCAAATCGATCTGAAACCCTTTGAATTCCAACTCGCGGGCGAGTCTCTCTGCGTCCCGAATAGGTCCATTTAAGTTGCTCCAGGCATTGTACTCATCAATACCAATTATTAAAGCGTAGTCTTTCCGTTGCGAGGGCTTTACCTGTACTTCAAGTTTACGTTTGTGCTGTAATGCTCCAAGTTCATTCTGAACCACCAAAACAATGTTGTTAGCCCCTTCTGCCAATACGATTGGTTGTTCAATCCAAGCATCAAATAGGTAGCCGGACGGTTGTGCGGGATCCTCGAAGCTATCGTAAGTTTTAATAATCTCGTCATTCAGTATAACTGTTACTTTTACTAAAGGAGATTGGGAGTTGATTCCTAATTTTAAGTTGGTGAATTCTTCCCTAAGGATTTCTTGATCATCGCTTGGATAAATCCACTTGATGGTAGGCTTTAGGGATTTTTCAACAGCTTTAGGATTATTTACTTTTACATTTATACTAGTGCTTTTCCCAGATATCGTCTGTGCCAGAGAGGGCAAAGAAACTAAGCCTAGCAAACAAATAAAAATGCCAGATATTAATTTTGAAAAATTATTGTTTAACCACACGTTGGTAAATTGACTTTTGTCCAAATACCTCCATTCTCAGAAGATATACTCCATTAGAAACAGCATTTCCGGATGAATTTGTTCCATCCCACTGCACTTTGTAAAATCCGGCATTTTGCCGGCCTTGTACCAGAACCTTAATTCTGCGTCCCCTTAAATCATAAACCGCCAAATTTACATCTTTAGATGCTTCTAAATCTGGCACCGAATATTCCACCTGCAATATATCAAAGAATGGATTAGGATACACTGCTGATAAGCTCACATTTAAAGGAATTAGCTGTTCTTCCAGGTAACTTGGCGATCCGTAAATCACCTGGAAAGTGTTAACTCCTGAATTGTCGAAAGAATATCCCGTAACGGATCTCATATCAATTACGCGTTCCAAATCCTTGTGATACAGCCACATTTCCTGGTTCAATGGTATATCCATCACTCCTCCCCAATTTAGGTCTATAGTTGGGTGGTCTATATTAGAATCTACGGTAAAATCCCAGGTTTGGTTGCCTACTACTGGTACTATGTCGCGACTGAAGTTTGGTGCAAAATACTCCGAGTGCTTGAAGCTCAAATCCAAGTACTTAATAAATCTTGGTGGTCTAATTCGGTCAAAAATATCTTTGCTATTTTGTGCTGCGTACCGCATCCCAAATCCACCTAAATTATTAGAAAAACTGTCAGCTCTTAGCTCGAATGAAACTACCCATTCCCCATCTTCCATAGTGGAAGGCCCGTTTACAGCATGTGTCCTACCTCCCTGAATAGCAGGGTCTTTTTCTAATGGCACCACTAGTGTAGCCAACTGCTCGGAAAATACAAATGCGCCTCCCAAGGTATTTAGTACATCAGATTCCCGGTAACCCCTTTCATAAGTGGTCAGCTGATTATCTACTCCTTCAATAATGGGATTGGATCCTAAAACGTCCGTCCATGATAAGTTAAAGGTGTACGGGTTGCCTATCAAATTCCACCCTGGTACTAATGAGTATTCATAATCAGCATCGTTTAACAATTCTGTAGTGCCGGTACCCGTGTCCACATCTGTAGGATCTTTAACAATAAGCCAATAACCCTGCCCTCGATTGATATTTGTCAGTCCAGATTGATATTCTATAACGCCTGTGCCACTATGTGAGAAAAGACGCCAGTTAGTTTGATCGTAACTACCCAAGTCGTCCTCGAAGGTATTGACGATACTGGACTGATCTAAATCCAAAGGCACTGAAACCAGGTTGTAACTATTTACATCCTCCCCGAAAACCAAGGACTCAAAATCCAAGCCAGTATCAGGGTACTGAATGTAAGTAACCCCTAGCAAGTTGGCTGAATTTCCTGCTGCATCATTAGCTATGAATTCGTATTCGAAGCCCATTTCGTCAAACACTTCCTCGGTTACCGTGATGGCGAAATTATTAGAAGTAGAGGTTAAATCTCTCGTAACCCACCCATCCTTAGGAGCAGTGAGGCTTTTAAAAATAAACAGTACCCGTTCTACCGCAAGGTCTCCTCCAATCTCTACGCTATAGGTCACACTTCCAGAATTGGCTATATGTAATCTTGGCAATGCTGAAGCTGTTATTGAAATGGGTTCGATGTCCGGATCTCGGATGGGTCCAATAGAGGCACTTTGTACCGGTCTACCCGGTGAAACTCCAGTTAGAGCTGCCGGGGTAACTTCAAAAATGATACTTGTTCCTAAATCGTCCACTGTTAATCGATAGCTCTGATCCGTTGCTCCTACTATGGCCACTCCATCTCGTAACCAACGATACGTAGAGTTTCCTTCTGGGTCCATATCAGCATCAACATATGTATAGATGCCATTCAATTGCTGTCCCACTTCGGAGGTCCCTGCCACACTTATTGATGTGGCTATGGGTACTGAATTAGCTGCAACAACCGGGCCAATCGGGGCACTTTGAACGGCGCTGCCCATGGATGCGCCTGAAGTTGCAATTGGCACTACTTCAAATATCAATGTGGCACCTAAGTCTAAAACCGAAATAGTATAGGTTAGCGCTGTCTCACCGGGAATTGCGGTGTTATCTCTTAACCACCTATAGGTGCTGACTCCTTCTGGGTCACTATCCGCATCGTTGAATGTATATATGCCAGTGAGTACCTGACCAACTTCTGGGGACCCGCTAATACTTACATCTGTGGCAGACGGAATCGTATTGGCGGCACCAATAGGCCCTATTGCTGCACTCAATGCGGGGTTGCCTGGAGACACCCCTGAAATCGCTATTGGGGTAACTTCCAAGACAATAGTTGTACCTTGATCTGCTGATTGTAGTGTATAGGTTAACCCAGTAGCTCCGGTAATGCTTGCCCCTTCTCTGAGCCATCTAAACGTGGTAGTCCCTTCAAGATCTCCATCGGAGTCACTATAAACATAACTCCCGGTCAAAGTAAATCCCACCTCGGTTGTACCAGTGATTTCCACCGAGTTCGCAACCGGGGGAGTATTTGCCGGCAATACAGGGCCGACTGCGGAGCTTTGAGAAGGGCTACCTGGAGAATCCCCTGACAAGGCTACTGGGAGTACTTCAAAACTAATATTCGATGCTTCGTCCTCAAGCTGTAAGGTATAGGTTTGGGCCGTAGCACTTCCTATGGGAATGCCATCTCTAAGCCAACGAAATGTTGAGGCTCCCTCCAAATCTCCATCCACATCGCTGTAGGTGTAATTTCCTGTTAATACTTCGCCAACTTCCGGTGAACCAGATATGGACAAATCCGTTGCCACAGGTGGATCGTTTGACAACAAAATAGGGCCGACTTCAGCACTTTGCACAGGGCTTCCAGTGGTTGCTCCAGTCAGGGCTACTGGAGTGACCTCAAAAGCAACATTAGTGCCTACATCTGCTAGCAGTAATAAATAAGTTTGATTCGTGGCCCCAACAATCGCGGCACCGTCTCTAAGCCAACGAAATGTGGTGGTCCCCTCTAAATCGCCATCAGGATCTGTAAAAGTATAGCTCCCCGTGAGTAATTGACCATCCTCCGGTATTCCGTCGATGATAACTGCAGTGGCATTTGGAACCGAGTTTGCTGCACCGATGGGTCCTACACCAGAACTTTCAACCGCGGTACCGTTCAAGACTCCTGACACGGCTACGGGTGTGACTTCAAAGGTAACAATGGCATTTTGGTCTGCAATCATCAAAGTATAGGTTGCACTGATTGCTCCCGCTATTGCTACCCCATCCCTAAGCCATCTAAACGTAGAGACGCCCTCCAGATCACCATCGGCATCGTCATATGAATAACTCCCTGTAAGTACCTGCCCTACTTCAGTGGTCCCGGAAATCAATAAACCTGTTGCGATAGGTGCCGTGTTTGCTGGAAGTACAGGCCCGATAGAAGTGCTTTGCACAGCTGTTCCTACAAGTACGCCTGTGGTAGCCACCGGGGTGACTTCAAATACCATTAAAGCTCCTTCATCGTCTACTATTTGAGTATACGTGATACTAGTGGCTCCTACAATCGCAGCACCGTCTCGTAACCAACGGAATGTTGATAGTCCCTCTAAATCTCCATCTGCATCAGCATAAACATAACTTCCTGTTAGCAGTTGGCCAACTTCAGGAATACCACTGATGTTTATAGTATTTGCGGTAGGAGCGGTATTGGCAGGTAAAATTGGTCCTACTGAAGTGCTTAATACCGCGGTACCAACCAGTACTCCAGTCTGTGCCACAGGGGTTACTTCGAAAATGATGTTTGTCCCTTCGTCGGATACCGTCAACGTATAGGTTTGGAAGGTAGCTCCTGCTATTTCTGCACCATCCCTAAGCCAACGAAATGTGGTGACTCCTTCAAGGTCACCTTCGCTATCGTCGTAAGTATAGTTTCCGGTAAGGGTTTGACCTACCTCCAGGGTTCCGCCAATAGTGACGGCGGTGGCACTAGGTATGGTGTTGGCCGCACCTATGGGACCAACGCCAGGGCTTTCAACCACGGTTCCTATTAGTACACCGGTGAGGGCTACTGGAGTCACTTCAAAAGTAATTACAGTCGCTTCATCGTCAATGATTAAAGTGTAGGTGACAGTAGTCGCTCCGGCGATAGCAACCCCATCCCGCAACCAACGGAAGGTAGAAGTACCTTCTAAATCCCCATCTAAGTCAGCATAGGTATAACTTCCTGTTAGTACTTGTCCCACTTCGGTGGTCCCGGAAATGGACACGTTTGTAACTAATGGGCCGGTATTAGCAGGTAGCACAGGGCCTACTGCTGGGCTTTGGATCGCAAGGCCAGTTACAACTCCGGTGAGGGCTACTGGAGTCACTTCAAAAATAATATTTGTCCCATTATCAATACTTGCTAAAGTATAGTTCAAAGCGGTCGCACCTCCTATGGCTACGTCATCGCGCAACCAACGGAAGGTAGACGTGCCTTCTAAATCTCCATCTGCATCAGCATAAACATAACTGCCGGTGAGGATTTGCCCCACTTCTATCGTTCCAGTAATGGCCACAGTGCTCGCCGTAGGAGCCGTATTGGCCGCAAGGATCGGTCCGACGCCAGGGCTTACTACAGCAATGCCCGTAAGCACACCGGTTAAGGCCACTGGGGTCACTTCAAACGTGATGATGGCATCTTGATCGTCTATCAGCAAGGTGTAAGTAGTCCCAGTAGCTCCCACTATGGCTACATCATCGCGCAACCAACGGAAAGTAGACGTGCCTTCTAAATCTCCATCGGCATCAGCATAAACATAACTGCCGGTGAGGATTTGCCCCACTTCGATCGTACCAGTAATGGCCACAGTGCTCGCAGTAGGAGCCGTATTCGCCGCAACGATCGGTCCGACACCAGAGCTTACCACAGCAGTACCGGTAACCACACCGGTTAAGGCCACTGGGGTCACTTCAAACGTGATGATGGCATCTTGATCGTCTATGAGCAAGGTATAAGTAGTCCCAGTAGCTCCCACTATGGCTACATCATCGCGCAACCAACGGAAGGTAGAAGTACCTTCTAAATCTCCATCTGCATCAGCATAAACATAACTTCCGGTGAGGATTTGGCCCACTTCTATCGTTCCAGTAATGGCCACAGTGCTCGCTGTAGGAGCATCGTTAGTTATAGTTACAGTAATGGAAGAGGTAACGGTTATTAAGCTGGCATCAGTTACCGCGGCGTCAATGATGTGGGTTCCCACCGACAACGTAGAAATGGTAACTAGAGCTCCCACTCCAAAATCTCCATCAATACTGGAGGTCCAAGTAATTTGATCAGTAAGGTCGCCATCTTCATCATCAGTAGCGGTACCGCTAAAATCAATTGATACGCCCTCACCAAAACTTGAAGCGTCTGCTGGGCCTAGTATAGTAACTTCCGGAGGAGTATCATTATCTTCTATTGTTATGGTATGGATGGTATTCGTTCCTAAAGAGCCGCTACTAGGAACACCAAGAGTAATTATTACAGTCTCGTCTGCCTCTGTGTCAGTATCGTCTATTACGGTTACCGTAATGTCTCCGGAGGTAGCGCCTGCAATGATATTCAGTGGAGTAGTGGTAATGGTATAGTCATCTGTTGCACCTTCAATAGCGGTGCCAGTTAAGGTAAATGGAACTGTTACATCAACGGCCGCGGCGGCATCGAACTGCACCGTTACTGTAAACGTCCCTACAGCTTCAACATCAGATTGGGAAGTAGTTGTAAAGTCCACCACTTGCCCGTAGCTTGTAATACTGAGTAATCCAGCAATAAATATCAAGCCTATTTTTAGAAATTTTATGCTATCACTTGGGAACATTCGATTAGTCTGGAGTGTCTGGAGGAGCTGGAAGTACTCTTGGTCCGCTAGAACCGCCACTTTCAGTTAATAATATCACCACTGGTACCGCTACGGCCAGGGGAATAAACTTAACAAATAATGGTATTTTCCTATTTATAGAAAAATACCCACCTTGATCAAATTGCGTAGAAGATGTACTGCTAATCTTTACAGTATACCCTTGGCCGGGTTTGGTGTCAATAGGAATATTCCATAAGTACTCACCATCATTTTGTGTTCTGACGATGGTGCTTACTTTTCTATCATCCCGAAACAATTCTACATCAACATATTCACTAGAATTGCTCCCAAGCCAGGTAATACTTTGTGGCGTGCCTCTCCTAATTGACCCTTCTGTTGGATAACTAACCTTTAAAGGCGAAAAGGTAAGTAGTGCCCTTACCTCAAAAGTGAGATCCCCATCAAAAGCCACTAATTCTTGACTAATATCCCAATCAATGGATTTATTTTTACCTGGCAGAATACCTTCTCCAACGTCTCCATTTACATAGAGTAGCGGCAATTCGTAGTTATTCGCAGAACTAAAAAGGTAGACCGTGAAGATCTGTCCAGGTAATTCTTCTAGTAAGTCATAAGTAATCCTTACCAGTTGGTCATCGATTTGACTTGCACCAATGCTGGTCACCTGCTGGGCATAGGTATCCACAGATACGGCCATTAGAATCCCTATAAATATCTTTCTGAGTATATACTTCCCCATTTGTGTCTATATAACAAATTGGACACACAAGTTACTTATTTGCGCCGTATATACAAAAAATATAATTATATATTTAAAAAGTACTATCCAATCAATTAGAAGTACCAATCCCTGCGGATGCTGTTAATTCTGAAAATTCTATGAAAAAAGGCCTATTTCTCTTCCTTAGGCACTTTCTTTTTGCGGATTTTGATCTTGAGCTCTTCCCCTTTGCCGTTGTAGTCGGCTACGATGACATCGCCTTCGTTAACTTCGCCTTTGAGAATCTCTTCGGCAACAACGTCTTCCAAGTACTTTTGAATCGCTCGATTTAAGGGACGTGCTCCGTATTGGGGATCAAACCCTTTATCAGCTAGGAAGTCCTTGGCTTTAGGAGTAAGCTCTACTTGATAACCCAAGTCGGTAATTCGGCTAAATAGTTTACCTAAGGTAATATCAATGATTTTATGAATGTCTTCTCGTTTCAGTGAATTAAAGACGATCACATCATCCAATCTATTAAGGAACTCCGGGCTGAAGGTTTTCTTCAAAGCTTTTTGGATGGTTGATCTCATAACATCATCCATATTTTCATCCTTAGCATTGGTAGAGAAACCAATGCCTGCACCGAAGTCTTTGAGATCACGGGCGCCAATGTTGGAAGTCATAATGATAATAGTATTTCTAAAATCTACTTTACGACCCAGTCCATCTGTTAAGATGCCCTCATCCATCACTTGCAGCAATATGTTGAAAACATCTGGATGTGCCTTTTCAATTTCATCCAATAGCACCACGCTATAAGGTTTCCGTCTTACTTTCTCAGTAAGCTGACCACCTTCTTCATATCCAACATAACCG
>JAJCYK010000281.1 GCA_029262935.1 Cytophagales bacterium
ATCCGGTGATAATTGTGGGTGCCGGCCCTGCAGGGATGTTTGCGGCCTTACGTCTCATCGAACTAGGATTTAAGCCAATAATCATTGAAAGAGGCAAGGATGTGCGACGACGACGTAGAGACTTGGTGGCCATCAATCGGGATCATGTGGTTAACGAGAATTCCAACTATTGTTTCGGAGAGGGCGGTGCTGGAACCTACTCCGATGGCAAGCTATATACCCGGTCCAAGAAAAGAGGGGAGGTCGATTCCGTATTGAGATCGTTGGTAGCTCACGGGGCACCCAGCGATATCTTGATTGATAGTCACCCGCATATTGGCACCAACAAATTGCCAAAAGTAGTGATGGCATTGAGAGAGACCATTCTGAATGCTGGTGGTGAGATTCATTTCGACTGCCTTGCTCAGGAGTTTCTCCTATCCGGAGGTAGTATTTTAGGGGTAAAAGATCAAACCGGCAACAGTCATTTGGGTAAAGCAGTAATACTTGCCACCGGACATAGCGCAAGAGACGTCTTTGCCACGTTATCAAAGCTAGGTGTGGCTCTTGAAGTCAAGCCTTTTGCGTTAGGGGTTCGTGTGGAGCACCCTCAGGGATTGATTGATTCCATCCAGTATCACCGAGATAGCAGGGGCTTACTTCCGGCCGCATCCTATAGTGTAAACCATCAAATCGAACCTTTGAATAAAGGAGTATTCAGTTTTTGTATGTGTCCGGGCGGTTTTATAGTACCGGCAGCAACACGTCCTGGAGAGCTGGTAGTAAATGGAATGAGCCCCTCTCGTCGGGACTCCAAATTTGCCAATTCTGGTATTGTGGTTAGTGTGGACCAAACGGATTTTTCCGAATTTGCATCTGCGGGGCCATTGGCGGGAATGATGTTTCAAGCTTCTATAGAAAAGCAGGCCTGTACCTTGGCTGGAGGCACACAAGCTGCTCCCGCACAACGATTGATGGATTTTTTGAACGGCCATGTTAGTTCGACCTTGCCAGACTCTTCCTATAAACCGGGTCTTACCTCAGTAAATATGGCCGAAATGTTACCTTCTATAATAAGTGATGGAATTAAAGAAGGGTTTAAAATGTTTGGGAAGCGTATGCGCGGATATCTAACTAATGAAGCTCAAATAATTGGTGTCGAAAGTCGAACTTCTTCCCCGGTACGTATACCGAGAGATAAAGTCAGCTTACAACATCCTCAAGTAAAAGGGTTGTATCCCTGTGGTGAAGGAGCAGGGTATGCCGGAGGGATTATGTCTGCTGCCCTTGATGGCATTAAATGTGCAGAAGCTATTTCAAAAGTTAAATAACACTTAGTTTGCAAGCAGTATGAAAACAGTAATTCTGGGAGCAAGTACCAACCCTTCAAGATATTCAAATCGCGTAACTTTAATGATGCTCGATCAAGGGATTGAGGTAATCCCGGTGGGAATAAAAAAAGGCGAAATTGGGGGGGTGACTATTTTGGATATTCGGCAAGAACCTGTCATTGAAAATGTGCATACTATAACCCTTTATATGAGCGCACAAAACCAACAGCCTTGGCATCACTATATTTTGAAGCTAAACCCACAGAGAATTATTTTCAATCCTGGGGCAGAAAACGATAAATTAACCCAATTGGCGATAGCTAAAGGCATTTTAGTGGAAGATTCCTGTACTTTGGTGATGTTGACAGTTAATACTTTCTAGTCCCCTAATCCGTGGTAACAAATACCACAATCCACACCTTGTTTTTAAGCGTTTTATTAATCCTGTTTTAAGGCTATTAAATGCTATAAATTTAGTATTTTTGACCTTTCTAAAATCCATTATGAGCGAAGAGCAAAACGAAGATAAAAAACCTAAAAATCAATCCGATAGGTCGAATTACTCAGCGGATAATATTCAGGTCCTGGAAGGGCTTGAAGCGGTAAGAAAAAGACCTGCCATGTACATTGGTGATATTGGTCTTAAGGGACTACACCACATGGTTTGGGAAGTTGTTGACAATAGCATAGATGAGGCTTTGGCGGGTTATTGTTCGGAGATTAGGGTACAAGTCAACGAAGACAACAGTATCACGGTGAGTGACGATGGCCGTGGTATTCCTATAGACATACATGAAAAAGAAAAACGTTCAGCTCTGGAAGTGGTGATGACCGTGCTTCATGCTGGTGGAAAATATGATAAAGACACCTATAAGGTGTCTGGAGGATTGCACGGGGTAGGGGTAAGTTGTGTCAACGCCTTATCCGCACATTTAAAAGTCACCGTGCAACGAGATGGCAAGATCTATGAGCAAGAATACGAAAAAGGGGTACCCCAATACTCAGTAAGAGAAGCCGGCACCACAGATAAAACAGGTACCACGGTAACCTTTTCTCCAGATTATTCCATTTTTAACGTCAGTGAGTACAATTACGATACAATAGCCTCCAGACTAAGGGAACTTTCATTTTTAAATGCAGGTATCAAGATCATGCTTAAAGACCTTCGGGAGAAGGATGATGACGGTAATTTTATTGAGGATACCTTCTATTCCGAAGGAGGGCTAGTAGAATTTGTCAATTTTCTAGATTCTACTCGGGAAAGTTTGATCCCTGAGCCTATTTATATTGAAGGTGAGAAAAACGGATTTCCCGTACAAGTGGCGTTAAATTACAACACTTCCTACACGGAAAATGTCATATCTTATGTTAACAACATCAACACCATAGAGGGTGGTACTCATGTTGCCGGTTTCAGAAGAGCTTTAACTCGGACCTTGAAGGCTTATGCTGATCGTTCTGGGCTTTTGGACAAAGCAAAAGTAGAGATTAGTGGTGACGACTTTAGAGAAGGACTGACTGCGGTCATTTCTATTAAAGTACAGGAGCCTCAATTTGAAGGTCAAACTAAAACCAAGCTAGGCAACTCTGATGCCATGGGTGCTGTGGACACTTCAGTAAGTGAACGTTTACAGTATTACCTAGAAGAAAACCCTAGGCAAGCGAAGCAAATCGTGTCTAAAGTAGTATTGGCAGCCCAAGCACGTCATGCTGCCCGTAAAGCCAGAGAGATGGTTCAACGAAAGAACGTACTTTCTGGAACTGGTTTGCCTGGCAAACTAGCAGATTGTTCAGATTCAGATCCGGCTGTTTGTGAATTGTATTTAGTGGAGGGAGATTCTGCGGGAGGATCTGCTAAGCAAGGTAGAGATAGAAACTTTCAAGCTATATTGCCACTAAGGGGTAAAATTCTTAACGTGGAAAAAGCTCAGGAACATCGGATTTACGAGAACGAAGAGATCAAAAACATGATTACCGCTCTAGGGGTAAGTTTTGGTACACCGGAAGATGAGAAGGCCTTAAATGTAGAAAAACTACGTTATCATAAAGTCATAATCATGACTGATGCTGATGTTGACGGAAGTCACATTAGAACGCTTATTCTTACTTTCTTTTTCCGCTATATGCACAAGCTAATTGAGAGCGGCTATTTATATATTGCATTACCACCCTTATACTTATTAAAAAAAGGCAAGCAGGAGCGTTATTGTTGGAATGATGAGGAAAGAGACCGACTGATTAAGGAGATGGCTCCTGAGGGCAAAGAAGATACCGTTAGTATGCAGCGATACAAAGGTCTTGGGGAAATGAATCCCGAGCAATTGTGGAGCACCACCATGGATCCCGAGACTAGGAGTCTAAAGAAAGTAACTATCGAGTCCGCAGCGGAAGCAGACCACCTTTTCTCAATGCTTATGGGAGATGAAGTAGCACCTAGAAGAGAGTTTATTGAGAAAAACGCTAAGTACGCAAACGTAGATATTTAGCAATTCAATCACTATATTATAGGTTAATATTCGGATTAGTCCCCGTATACACCAAGGTATACCACTATGCTTGTGCAAAATCGAGAACATGCTCTAATTGAAGAGAGTAACTATATTAGTAGAGATCTTAGTTGGCTAAACTTTAATGAAAGGGTACTCGATCAGGCAAAAAACAAAGAGCGAACAATCTTTGAACGGCTGAAATTCTTGGCCATTTCCTCTTCAAACTTGGACGAATTTTTTATGATCCGGGTGGGTTCACTATACAATTATTTGGACTACGGGCGGCAGCGTGTGGATTATTCTGGCTTAAGAGAATTGCCCTTTAGGGAGAAGCTTTTAAGGGATAGCAATGCGTTTTTTGAGCACTTAAATGATTACTATATCGATGAACTGGAACCACTATTCTTAGCACAAGGTTTTAAGATTTGCAATGTGCGAGAATTGGATGATAGGTTACAGGATAAGGTAAAGTCTTATTTTAAAAAGATCATTTACCCCATGCTTACCCCGATGGCCTTTGACAACTATCACACCTTCCCGGTGCTGATGAACAATGTAATGACATTCGGTGTAGTCACCAAAAGCCCAGGGGATACCATAGCCGTGGGGAAAAAGGAGAAATTCAACAAAAAGATATCCTTCGTACAGATTCCTCCTAATTTGCCAAAATTTTTTGAGTTGTATCATGAAGATGTATTAATCTTTGTTCCCATTGAAGATATCATAGCTCAATACATTAATCGATTGTTCAGAAACATTGAGATCATTGATGTGTGTTTGTTTCGATTGACGCGTAATGGTGACTTTTCAGTGGAAGAAAGCGATGATATCGAAGCCAATTTTCTGGAAGAAGTAAAGCGTAAACTTAAGACCAGAAAAACGGGTAGAGTGGTGCGCATTGAGATGTCCACTGACAGTAACAAGTGGCTTCTGAAGCTATTAAAAAACCG
>JAJCYK010000282.1 GCA_029262935.1 Cytophagales bacterium
AACGCCCACGTCGTAAGTACCTGTAAGGTAAACGGCACCATCGGTGGTGTTACTAATGCCTGCCACCAAATCTTCAGTAGTGGAACTACGGGCGTTGGTTACCGCCAGCAGGTTTCCATTGGTGTCATATTTTGCCAAAAAAACGTCCAAATCTCCAGCAGAGATGATAGCACTAGCTTCAAAGTTGGCCAATCCGGTAAAGGTACCAGTAACGTAAAAGTTACCGGAAGCGTCAAGACTTAACTCTTTTCCTTCATCTGCGCCAATACCTCCGGCAGTTACTGCCCATAGGGCATTACCGTCTGCGTCGTATTTGGCTAAGTATATATCTAGGTCTCCTGAAGAATTCAAAACGGTGGCTCCAAAGGTGGCACTCCCCTGATAACTGCCGGTTACATAAACATTGTTAGACGAATCAACGACCACCGCACGGGCGTGATCGTCACTAGTTCCACCTAAAGCATTGGCCCAGAGCCAGTCTTGTGCTTGCAAGTTATTGAAAGGAATCGCCTGAAATGCCGCAATTATAAACAGCGTGGTTAATATGTTTTTCATAGTCTTGGTTGGTTAGAATTGTTTATATCATATATTATCTTTAAATAGTTATATTAAAAAATTGGACAACCAGGTACCCTTTATGCAGTGTGTATATTATTGTAACCCAAAAGATTTAAGAATTTTGAATTGGTGAACAATCGAAGCAATGAAAGACATCATATTATGATAATAAGAACCCCACAGCTATAACCTAAATGCTGTGGTATGACAAACATTAGAAGTTATGGCTAAGCTTGCTCGGTGGGGTCCTTAAAGTTAAGGGTCAGTTTTTATGGAACATTTCGTTAATAGTTCCAGCCGAATGTATGCCCTTCACACGGTATCGACCTTTTTCTAATGAAGACAAATTGATCTCCATGCCGTACTTTTGCACGTATACTTCACTTCTTAAGGTTTCGGATGCATCATATATTCTAACCAGCATGGCTTCCGAAGGTGTTATCATAAGAGTATTTTTCTGCTGATCAGAGGCCAACTCAATGTTGGCAAGAGTATTGGCACCTGTAGAGAATAGAATTGACGTAGGTGAGGAGGTGCCGTTTAAACATCGATTGTTAACGATAAATTCATATTGCGCCTCCGATTCCAAGCCAGTTAGATTCATCACCGCGTCATTAGCAAAACCTTGAGACCAACTGCCATCAGGCTTCCTTATGCGGAAATTATAGCCTACTAAACCCTCAGAATTAGTTGCATCCCAAGTAACAGTCACGCTGGAAGTAGTGATGTTTGTAACCATAATGTTTTCGGGAGCAGCGTTGCAGGTGGCCAAGGTTTTGGTTTGAAATTGAATATAAGCATTGTCTGCCAGGCTTTGTTTGCAATAAGCACGAATATGAAATACGTACTCTTGACCAGCTTCTAGGTTCGACAAATTCACCTGGTTATCCGAAGTTCTATTTGCGGGCGCCCAAGACCCGTGGGGTAACTTACGATAGCGATATTCATAGGCGTCAGCTGTGGCTTGCCCCCATTGAATTAGTGCGTGACTTGACCCGGCATTGGAAACTGCCAAGTCTACAGAAATTTGCTTACAAGGTAAATCATCGTCCAATCGGGCTAAGTATCCATCATACTCCATAGAAGAAGTAAGGACAGCAGCATTTTCAACATGGCTTTCTCCATAAAATTGACCTATGAGGTAACTATTACCCTCATGATCCAATGTGATGTCAGAAACATAGTTTGAGGTGATTACCCCGTGTTCTATAGCCCAAACAGGTTCTCCGGATTGGTCTAATTTGGCAACATATGAAGCCTCTTTTCCCCCAGAACCAATAGTTAACCTGCCTAGCACTCCTGTACCATCAAGACGACCCGCCACATAACTTTCCCCAAGTTGATTTGTAGCTAAAGCGGTAGCTGACATTTTGCCACTATTTGCAGATTGTTTGGCCCATGTTAGCATACCATGTGCGTTATACTTGACATAAAGCGCATCCATTACACCATTTGCTTTAAGGACTACATTTCCAAACACGGCGGAATAGTCAAAATTCCCTACGAGATAACAATTACCTAAGCCGTCGGTACTAATGGCGTTCAATTGTGCAAACCCTGCTGCCTTCACATGATTGGCCCAGGCTGAAGTGCCATCGGCGCGGTACTTCGCTACGAAAAAATCATTGGACCCAGCGGCTTTAAGCATATGATTGTCCAATAAAATGGAGCCTTCAAAACTGCCAGTAACGAAGCAATTACCCTTAGCATCAACGGCCAGATCCTGGCTGCTTTGTGATCCACGACCACCTATTAATTGGATCCAGGACTGTGCGAGGTCGTTTGATTCAAGTCTTGTCAAATAGACTTCATTTTGATCCAGCAGGGTATCGTATTCGCCCAACAGATAAACATTTCCTTCATGGTCACAACCTAAGGCGGTGATATTGTCCCTATTAACAGTATTCAAAACGTTTGCGACTTTTTGTACCTCTCCCTGTACATTGTATTTGACGAGAAAAACATCCAGACCTCCTTTAGAGCGAAGCGTGTGTTTACCGAATTCTGAGTTTTGCGAGAAAACTCCTCCGAGGTAGATGTTTCCAAACCGATCCAAGCTAAGGGCTTTGCCTTCATCAAACCCGGCTCCCCCTGCAGACACGGCCCATAATACATTCCCATTTGCATCGAATTTAGCAAGATATGCATCGGAGTCACCTATGGCGTTTAATTCCCAATCCCCAAATGAAATACTGCCATAATAATTACCCGTGATGTAGCTGTTTGCCGAAGAGTCAACCACTACGGCATTCACTTGATCAAATTCAATACCGCCAATGGATTTAGCCCACTGCCAGGATTGCGCGTGAGAACTATAATTACAGATGAAGCTTAATGCCCAAACCTGCATTAAAATTGAGATAAAGGTTTTCATGATATAGCTGGGTAGGTACGTAAATCATTGCTTATTAGTCATATATTATATTTGAATAGTTATATAATATAAGCGAATACTCCTTTATGAAATACTGGGCAAGTGGTAACCCATAGGGAATTAAATGATTGATTCAGAATGAATGTATATCCTTAACCAGCTGAGCCTAGCCATTGATACCAATATAAAGCTCCCTTCCAAATGAAATAGGTGAGAAAGCCCATAAGCAAGACGAGAAACAAAAGAATAGCAAGAACATAACCCCAACCTGCTCCTTGGTGCTTGCCATGCAGTTGATGTTTATGAAGTAGTTTTAAATTTCTTTGATTTGCTTTAAATGCAAAGTCAAAAATGTCCCCTACTACGGGAATACTGCTGATTATATAATCCAACGTGATGTTACCAATCATAATAAAAAGCACTTTGCCGCTCACGCCATGCCTTATCATGGAAAGTACCATGGTACCTGAAATACCAAAAGCTAAAAGATCACCCAAGAAAGGAATCAAACCTATAATAGGGTCTAGACCAAAACGAATATTAGTACCAGGGATGACGAAAGCATCATCCATCCAATGAGTTACTTTCGTAATCCATTTCAATTCGGGAATAGGTTGGTCTTGACCCACGGATTAGCGAAATACTTTTTTCTTGGTGAAATACGCTTTAAGCTGGGACTCACTTTCCATGGGTTGCACCAGGTCCTTAGGTGCCCAGCCTTTTTCATAGGCCATGGCAGCTAC
>JAJCYK010000283.1 GCA_029262935.1 Cytophagales bacterium
TTTTTCGCATCAGGATATTTTCCAGGATCCAACATGAACCCCAAAGGTACCTCCCATTTCAATTTCCCACTAATCATATCTATGGCAGCCAAAGTACCCCAAGGGGGTTGTGTTTGCATGATCAGCCCATCCTCTGGGCTAATCGTAAAAAGGTAATCCCTGGACATTAAGTAAGGGGTTCCTTGTTGCTGACCAATTTCAGCTCTGGGATATTTTTCATTAATGGATTTTGGGCTGTCATCTTCACGGGCGTAGAGAGTGATCAATGCCGCCAATCGATTGGTATTGGTAACCAATATTTTGCGCTCCGGGTCAAAACTAGCGCCACTCCAATTCATGCCCCCAACATTACTGGGAGTTACAATTGTACCCTGTAAACTTGGGGGAGTAAAAATGCCATGATTTATATGTTGGCTAATCCTGTTTTTTGCCTGTTGAAGATATTCTGGTGTAGGGCCCCAGGCATCATCTGGTGTGACCTTTTGCAAACCAAGTCTTGGAAGAACCACTGGAAAGGGCTGAGTAGCCGAGGTTGCTTCTCCTGGAACATCTGACTGGGGAACTGAACGTTCCTCAACAGGGAAAATGGCCTTACCGGTTTCCCTATTTAAAGCGAATATATGTCCCATTTTTGTAACAACCACTACCGCTGGAACCTGACTGCCCTCTTTCTCTAAATCAATCAATAGCGGTTGCGCCGGAAGATCATAGTCCCAAACATCGTGATGAACTGTTTGAAAATGCCATACCACTTTACCGGTTGAGCACTTAATAGCTACAATCGAATTGGCATACAGGTTGTCTCCTTGCCTCTCTCCTCCATAGTAGTCGGGACTTGGGCAAGAGGTTGGCACAAATACTAAATCTCTTGCTAGATCTACTGACAAAGGTGCCCAAGCGTTGGCAGCACCGCTTTGGTGTGCCTTGGGGCCTTTCCAGGATTGATACGCCTGATCAGAAGGGTCTCTTGGTATTGGGTCCCACGACCAAACTAACTTGCCGGTTTTGGCGTTGAATGCTCTTACCACACCAGCAGGATAATCGAATCGTTGGTTATCTCCCATAGTGGAGCCCGTAATAATCATATCATTTATTATTACCGGTGGGGATGTAACTTGAATTGATCCTACCCCACTTGTTAAGTCTATAGTGCCATTATTGCCGAAGGAAGATACGGGTTTACCCGTTTGGGCATCCAATGAGATTAATCGCCCATCAATAGTACCGGCTATGATTCGCATGTATCCAGCATCTTGGGGTTGCAGGTTAGAATCGATCCATTTGGAGACTCCCCTGGAAGTAATTTCTGAATACCCTCTTTGGAGATTCACTTTGGGATCAAACGTCCATATTTCATCACCTGAGGATGCATCAATTGCAATAATTCGATTGGTAGGAGTACTAAAATATAGCTTTCCATTGATCATTAGCGGGGTGGCCTCAAAGGCTGCTTTTTCAGATACTTTACTTCCCTCATAAGTGGCTAATTCTCCGGTTTGATAGGTCCATGCCAGTTGAAGTTGATCTACGTTGTCAGTGCTTATTTGGCCCAAAGGGGAATACCGGATTCCTCCAGGATCATTTCCGTAATTGGCCCATTGGCCTGAATTGAAGAAATGGGATTCCATTTGTGGCTGATCTGAACTTTTTTCTTGGGCTTTTATCTGAAAGCATGGTAATAATACGATCCAGATTATAGCAAAGCGATTTGTCATAGCGAATGGGCTGGTGAAATGGTAAATTACTAAAATAGTTTAACCGCTTCAATTGGCGGCAAATTCTTTTGTCATTTCCACAAAGAATTCGAAAAGTCTAGAATTAAAAATGCTTCAGCCCACATGCACACATCCCGCTTTTGGTTTCAGGCCCAACGCTCATACGAATATTGAATTTCTATTATAAGACGCCTATCACATGAATCTTCTTAATTCTTTAATACAATCATCAATTAACTTTACTTTAGAATTAAATTACAAAATCTTGCCCCGGAATAGACCATGCTGTTTCAATGTGAATCTATATTTGGAAAACCGGTAAAATCAATTGATATGAAAACGTTCTATTTATTCCTTTCATTTTGTTTGGTTGGCTATATCCAATCTCCCGCTCAAAGCAATCAAAAGAACAGAGTAATTATTCTGACCGATATTGAAGCCGATCCTGATGATACCCAGTCGTTGGTGCGTTTGCTTTTGTATTCGAACCAAATCGAAATCAAAGGCATTGTCGCTACTACTTCTTGTTGGCAACAAAACAAAATAGCTCCAGAATCTATAACACGGGTTATTCAGGCTTATGGCAAAGTGCAACCCAACCTTTTAAAGCATGAAGCTGGGTTTCCCAAATCAGAAGAATTAGCATCGCTAATCAAAAACGGACTTCCTGTATATGGTATGCAAGGCGTGGGTGATGGTAAAGATTCGCAGGGTTCCGAATGGATAATTAAGGTATTGGAAGAAAATGACGAGCGCCCGTTGTGGGTTTCCGTTTGGGGTGGCGTAAATACTTTGGCGCAATCACTTGATAAAATTCAGAAAACGAGAAGCAAGAAAGAGGCTATAAGGCTAATCTCCAAACTCCGAGTCTATACCATTTCTGACCAAGATGACAGCGGCATTTGGATACGGAATAATTTTCCTGATTTGTTTTATATTGTCAGTCCGGGAGATTATTATGGCACTGCCACTTGGACAGGAATTAATAGCTATATAAAGGGAATAGACAATAGTACCATTAGCAACAGTTGGATAGCTCAAAACATTCAACAAGATCACGGGCCTCTAGGTGCCGAATACCCTGATGTTGCCTGGGGAGTCGAGGGCGATACACCGGCATTTTTGTCATTAATACCCAATGGGCTTAACGAATCCGAGCATCCAGAATGGGGCGGATGGGGAGGTCGCTATGAACTTTATACCCCCGATTTCTCAAAAACAAAAAAAGGGGGTTCCATTGTCACTATTGCTCCTGAAACCAGGGCAATTTGGACCCATGCAGTGGATAATTATACGCCTTACCTCTTTAAAGAATACGGCCGAACGGTAAAGAAGGATACCCTTTCCTTTAACGATAATAAAGCTACTTTATGGCGTTGGAGAGATGATTTTCAAAATGATTTCGCCGCCCGTATGGACTGGTGTCTGGTGCCGTATGCAAAGGCTAATCATCCACCCGTTCCTGTACTGAGCCATCCTGAGCGGCTAACAGTAAAGTCGGGCGAAAACTTTAGCCTGGATTCCTTTAAATCTACCGATCCTGATGGTGATAATCTCAGTTATTTATGGTTTCACTATCCAGAGGAAAGTTCGTACAAAGAGAAGATAGCATTGGGTGCCGAGAATGTTCATATTGTAAACCTTACAGCCCCCATAGTTGAGAAAAAAGAAACGATCCATTTCATTTTGAAGTTATCCGACAAAGGCACACCTTCATTGTCAAGATATAAGCGCGTAATTGTAACCGTGGTGCCTAAATAGTTCAACAATGAATGCTAGGTCCAGGTGTTTAAACATTCGCCTCTTACTGGCTAGACAAATTCTTTGGTCATTGCCACAAAAGAATTCGAAAGTGTAGAAACAAAAATGCTCCAGCCCATAGGCTCACACTCACCCCGCTTTTGTTTCAGGCCAACGTTTAAGCTAGGGTACAAGCGTTGGTGCAAAACAAAACGACTGGCTCCGTGCAACCAATACCAGCTTTTTTTCATCTTCTATAAAAGTCATACTGAATTAGTGAAGCACAATGAAATTTATACTTTTAATCTTCATAGTATTATCTAATGTGGCCCCATGCATTGGCCAAGTTTCACTGAATGCTATCTCATTGGAAAATGGAAAATATGAAGTTGGGTTCTGGCATTATATAGTCATGGATAGTACTAGGACTTATAAAAGAATTTTCGATTGGAACAATAAAGAAATTCCCAGACAAATACCGATAAGCATTTGGTATCCTTCGAAGGTAGACTCCAATATGAGCTCTCGAATGATTGTCCAAAACTATATGGAGATTTTAAAGATGGAGGAAGAATGGGAGAACCTTCCCAACGACCAAATATTGAATTGGTTTTATTCCAATACTCCCGAAAACAGAGAACACTTGAGGGAAAAAACATCTGCCTACCTTAAAGCAACACCTATAGCATCTAAATTTCCGGCGGTTATCTATACCCCAGGTTATGAAGCTTCTTCAATTGAGAATTTTGCCTTATGCGAGATGCTAGCGAGTCACGGATATGTAGTTATAGCCAGTCCTAGCCGAGGAACCGAAAACCGATTTTTAGAAGGAGCATCCGCAAAAGATTTAGAGACACAAGCAAGAGATATCGAATTTCTAATTCAAGAGCTAAACAAGTTCCCAAATATCGATCACAATAGAGTAGCCTGCGTTGGGTTTAGTTTCGGAGGACTATCGAACATTCTTGCGCAAATGAGAAACGACAGAATTAGAGCAGTAGTTAGTTTGGACGGTAGTATCAAATATCAATACGGAACTTTAAAAAAATCCCCGTTTGCCAGTATCCAAAAGATGGATGTTCCTTTTATCCATATGGCACAGAAGGATATTCCAAAAAAAGTTCTAGAGGAAGATAAAATTGATTCCACGCTAAATTATGAATTTGAATTTTTTGATCTTCTAACAAATAGTCATGCCTATAGTCTAAAGTTTCACAATCTAACCCACTCCTACTTTAGTACACTTGGGGTGTTGTTCCAAACCAGGGACAAAAGGCAGGATAAAAGTGATCTTGAAATTATGGAATCCTATAAATGGATGTCAATCTATGCGCTTAACTTTTTAAATGGTTTTCTAAAAGATGATATTGATTCGTCTACTTACCTAGATCGAGAGCCAGTAGCAAACGGCATCCCGGCTGGGGTAGTTTCAATAAGCTCAAAATCACCTAAAGAAAGATTGTACAGCTTTGAAGACTTTAATAAACAAGCAGCCAGTCAGAAGTACCACAATCTTTATAGTCTTTATGAATCAATACGGTTTCAGGACCCTTCAATTCAATTGCCAGAAGGAAAACTAAATAATTTGGGATTGCAATTGGTTTTTAACCCTAACACATCTGATAAAGGGATTAGTGTATTACAATTTGCAATAGACATTTATTCCAAATCTTCGAATTTGTTTGATAGCCTAGCTGAGGCATTTTTATTTGTAGGTGATAAAGAAATGGCTATTAAGAACTTTGAAAAATCATTGAAATTAAATGCTCAAAATCAAAATGCTATTAATCGATTACAAGAGCTAAAACAATAATGCTATAAACAAAATAAAACCCAGGTTCTTCTTAATTCCCCTACCCTTTTACCTTCTACGCCACTCCTGATTTGCAAATCAATAGTCTTGATTCTTTATTTTTTAATTACTTTGATACCCCATGCAATACAACGCTATTATCTTGATGGTTGGAGCAGCAGTAGTTGGTCATTGCCTTTTTTTGTTTTTAGTGCTCATGAGGCTAAGCCAGAAGCTGGCCAACAGATTATTGGCGCTTTTACTGCTTTTCTTGGCTATTCGCATAGGTGCTTGCATCGCTGGCCTTTTATATAATGATTTTGAATTTGCAGGATCTTACATTGGCGCGGTAGCAGTAGCCATGATTGGCCCCTTGTTTTATTTCTATCAATGCAGTTTATGGAATCCATCATTTGTGTGGACTACCAAGAGTTATTACCATTTAATTCCAGCTGCAACGATTTTAGTAGCCATGCCGATTGCTGCAATTAAAATTGTGGCAATCATGTATGTCTCCTCATTATTAATTATGGTTTCTTACTTGGTCGCCGGATTTATCAAATGGCAGGCACTTGGCAAATCCAACCAATTGGATGATGTGAGGTGGAAATGGGCTTTGTATTTTAATTCTGGAATAGCTTTAATA
>JAJCYK010000284.1 GCA_029262935.1 Cytophagales bacterium
GCCATTTGCCTGCATCTTCAAGTTGTGTATCTTATCCCGTATCTCCATGTCCTTCATCATATCGCCAGTTAATGATGCTTCCAGTTCCTTGATTTGATCTTGTAGTTCTTGCATGGTGTTTGCCGTTGAAATTATTGAAAAAATACAATTACCGTCTTTAGGTGGACGGGAACTTTAAATGTAATTAATTTTGTGCTTTTCACACAGGTACTCGCCACCACTTTTATTATTCTCAATAAATAAAAGTAATACGTAGGTCCTCTAGTATTTGTAAATAACTAATGGAGGTAGGCACCGGCCAGCTCAGGTGGGCATTTTACCATCTTGGATATGATCATAAATATGTTTCAAACGAAAAAATGATAATTCTGGTCTTAAGAGCGATATGGCTGCAACTGGTTCAACGTATATTCGACAGCGGAAACGACAGGAAGTGGAGGAATAGGATATTCGGCTAATTTATACAGTTCTTTTTTCTTTCATATCTAATTGTTTATTAGTTAGTTACAAAACAAAGTTCGAAAAACATTTTTACTGAACAACGTTTATTAAAAAAACAACGTATATTATATTAGAAATTATAACACCATGGGCATCAACGAACGACGTGAAAGAGAAAAACAAGAGATGCGTAACTTCATTCTTAGGACAGCCGCGGACTTGTTTACGGAGCTGGGTTTTGAAAAGACCAGCATCCGGACCATCGCTGAGAAAATTGAATACAGCCCGGCTACGATTTACCTTTATTTCAAAGATAAGAACGAACTCTTTTACGCGATCAGCCAAGAAGCTTTTCAATTGTTCTTTAAATATTTCCAAACCGTATCGCAAGATGCAGACCCTATGAAACGGCTTCAAGGTCTGGGACATATTTACTTTAAGTTTGCTTTTGAAAACCCCGGGTACTACGACCTCATGTTTATTTTACGGGCCCCAATGGACGTAGAAGAAACGGAAGATCATTGGGAATTGGGCCATCAAAGCCACTCCGTCCTAACAGGTCTAGTTAATGAATGCATCGCAGCAGGTTATTTCAAAGGCAGGGATCCCGATGTCTTATCGCATCTGATCTGGTCTACAGTACACGGTATTGTCTCTCTTAAGGTCAGAGATCGCATGAAGGTATATATTGAGGAAGAGCGTACAGATCTTATTTATCAATCTCTTGACCTCTTCAATGATATTTTAGAAAAAGTCTAAAAAAATTTACTCTGTCACTAAACAGTGTTCATAAAAATGAAAACGTTTATTATATCATCAGTGTTATTAATCAGCGTGTATGTGCTTCGGGCTCAAAACACATCCATTTTAGAAACATACATCAAGGAAGGATTGGAAAACAACCTAACTTTGAAACAGGAAGCCTTAGAGGTCCAGTCAAGCTTAGAAGCACTGAAACAAGCCAAAGGCCTGTTCTTGCCTCAACTTTCGTTCAATGCCTCTTATACGGCCGCAACTGGCGGGCGTAACATAAACATTCCCGTGGGCAGCTTAGTCAATCCCATTTACTCCACATTAAATGACCTCACGGACTCACAGATGTTTCCAACAGACGTGGGGGATGTGGAAGAGCAGTTATTGCCTGACAACTTTCATGACACCCGATTGCAGCTGCGTCAACCCCTCTTTGACTCCGACATTTACCATAATTACCGCGCCCAGCGGTCTTTGGTATCCGTACAAGAGTCTAAAAAAGAGGTATATGAGGCGGAACTGGTAAAGGAAATCAAGGTAGCTTATTTCAAATACCTCCAGTCTGAGCAACTCTTGCGCATACAAGATCAAACGGAAATCTTATTACAAGAGCTGCTACGAGTGAATCAAAAGTTGGTCGAAAACCACAAATCCACTATCGACGTGGTATACCGGGCAGAGTTTGAAATTAGTGATTTGACCAGTCAAAAAGCCCGAGCAAAAAAAGATCAACACGTGTCTCGTAGCTATTTCAATTTTTTACTCAACCGAGAATTGGAAGAGAGCATAATCATTGATGAAACGTTGATGCAAAACCAAGGATTGTCTGAGAACCTCACCGAATTTCAATTGCAGGCCTTAGATGGTCGGGAGGAACTTAGTCAATTACAGCATGCCATCGAAGCCCAAAATCACCTCATTAATTTAAACAAAGGTTCCAGGCTACCTAAAATATCACTAGGAGCACAAGCTGGTTATCAAGGATTTGGTTATGATTTTGGTGCCAATCAAGATTATGCCCTGCTTCAGCTGAATTTGGTATTTCCCATATTTACAGGGGGTCAGAACTCTTCAAAGATTCAACAATCTCGCATTAGGCTTGAAAAACTAGAAACCGCCCATACGGAATTACAACAACAAATTAAGGTACAGGTCATTGAAGCTTACCGTAATTTGCAAACGGCGATAGCCGAATATCAGGCGAAACAATCAGGAGCTAAAAGCGCTCAAAGTAACTTCAGGATCATCAACAAAAAATACCTAGAAGACTTAGTGCTTTTAGTGGAATACCTGGATGCGCGCACGTTGTTTACAAACTCCCAAACTTCTTTAGTAATCGCTAAGTACCAACTACTTATTCGCAACGCGGAATTAGTCCGGGTAGCTTCTCTATAATCTTTTAAGGATCAAAATCATGAAAACGAATGTCAATACCATAGTAATTATAGGTTTGCTTATCGCGGCTAGTTGTAAGCCTCAGTATCAAGAAACGGCTGGCACAAAAGATTCCATCGCCTCCGTAAAGATTGAAGCGGTAATCGTTAAGGATGACCCCTTACCCATTCAGGTAAGCGGTGTATTAGCGTCCAAAGCGGAAACCAGGCTCTCCTTTAAACTGGGAGGAATCCTACGAAAGATTTATGTTGAGGAGGGCCAAACGGTACGTCTCGGGCAGTTGTTAGCCACTTTGGACTTAGCAGAAATTGGTGCTCAGGTAACTCAGGCTCAAAA
>JAJCYK010000285.1 GCA_029262935.1 Cytophagales bacterium
AATGGGAGCCTGGAAAGTTCTTCGTAAAAGGAGCTCCAGAAAAGGTCAAAACCATTCAAGAAATTGTTTTTGCTGCTTATACTAATCACCCGCAAGGGATGGAAGCAGGATTTGAGGCTACCCATTATTATGATCCTCCAAACCTAACCTTCCCCTCCGGTGCGTACATTTGTGTAGTAGATATCGACAAGGAAACAGGTGAAGTTAAAGTACGTCGATTTGTAGCCATTGATGACTGTGGTCACATCATTAATCCCATGATCGTGCAAGGTCAAGTTCATGGTGGTTTAACGCAAGGATTGGCACCGGCTTTATATGAAGAATTGATCTACGATGAAGAAGGCAATATTCTAAACGGTACCTTTATGGATTACTTGGTACCGACCGCAGTAGAATCACCAAATTGGGAAACAGGACATACCGTAACTCCATCGCCACATCACCCTCTAGGAGCCAAAGGAGTAGGAGAATCTCCTACCGTAGGTGCCCCGCCAGCCATTGCGAATGCAGTAGTGGATGCTTTATCGCATCTCGGTGTCACACATATGGAAATTCCCATTACGGCTCCTAAAGTATGGAAGGTATTGAAGGAAAAAGGAGCGCTTTAAAGGAAGCATACATTATGAAAGCAAACATTGATAAGACCTTTCAGATTGAAAGGCCTATAAAGGAGGTTTGGGAATTTCTCAGTAACCCCCATAAGATTGTAACTTGTGTCCCAGGTGCGAAGCTTACAGAGACTATAGATGAGAAAAACTATAAAGGAACGGTAAGTATGAAAATTGGTCCGGTGGTAAGCAGTTTTAACGGGCAAATTACCATGGAGAAATTGGACCCAGACAACCATACCATGGAAATATTTGGTAAGGGAATAGACACCAAAGGAAAGGGAAGTGCCAACATGATATTGTCCGGTAAGTTGGTAGACAACGGGGACAATACCACAGAGGTTACAAACAATATGGAAGTCAGCATAACGGGCAAACTAGCCCAGTTTGGTTCCCGTATGATCGTAGACGTTTCGGATCAAGTCTTTAAACAATTTGTATCGAACTTTCGCGGTCAGTTACTTGCGGCGGCGGAGCCGGCTGAGGAAGCTCAAGCCTCTCCGACGGCTCCTGCGGAAGCGGAACCATTAAAGGCTTTTCCGTTGTTTTTCTCAATGATTTGGTCTCGTATACTTAGTCTGTTTGGGCAATCTCCTAAAGATTAAGGGATGCTATGAAGGGCCTTAAAGATATCCCATCCATTGAATCAGCGTTCAAGGGTCAGAACTATGTGCTCGACCGCGAATTGGCCACTATCGTCTTCTTGATGTGCCAATTGGAACGCCCCCTGTTGGTGGAAGGACCGGCGGGCGTGGGTAAAACAGAACTAGCTCAAGCTTTGGCTGATGCTGTGCAGACACCTTTGATCCGCCTGCAGTGCTACGAGGGTTTGGATGTTAACACGGCCGTATATGAATGGAATTATCAAAAACAATTGTTGGCTATTAAGATTCAGGAGCAAAGCGGAAAAACGGAGGAGGAAAAAGAGCGGCACATATTCAGCAAGGACTTTCTTTTAGAACGACCTTTGCTGCAATCGATTACACAGGTGGAACAAAGCCCGGTGTTGTTAATAGATGAAATCGATCGTAGTGACGAAGAGTTTGAAGCGTTTCTTTTGGAGTTGCTGTCTGTTTTTCAAATCACCATTCCAGAATTAGGTACCATAAAGGCCAAACACAAACCATTGGTTATTTTAACTTCCAACCGTACTCGCGAATTAAGTGACGCGCTAAAACGACGTTGCTTGTATTATTGGCTCGGTTATCCAAGTGCAGAAAAGGAATTGGCAATCATACAAGAACGCTTGCCGCAAGTAGGAGAGGAGCTTAGCCAACAGGTGGTTCAATTCGTACAATCTTTGAGGGAGATGCACTTAAACAAAACCCCAGGTGTAGCGGAAACCCTAGATTGGGCCATCAGCTTATTTACTATTGGCAAAAACCATTTGGACAAACAGGCCATCAGGGATACTTTGGGTTGCTTGCTAAAATCCACGGATGATATTGACAAAGTACTGGGATCAGAATTGTTTAACTCTGAGTTAACCGCCTAACCCGTATGAACACCACCCCTCTGGATAGCCCTTTGCAGGAACATTTGAGACGTTTTGCTGCTTATTTGCGTGAAGAAGGTTTGGTAACAGGAATTCAAGAGTTTTTAGACGTATTAATTGCAACAGCCACCCTTGGCACACCTAGTGAGCAGAATATTAAGCACATTACCCGTACGTTGTTTTGTAACTCTAAAGAGGACAATGAACGATTTGATGTGCTTTTCGATAACTTTTGGAAAGGAGACTCTAAACGCTTTAGGACGCAAATGGCTGTTTCCAGCCGGATGCGTAAAAAGCAACAACCAACGTCCTTAATTTGGATGGGTCATAGTGGTGCTTCGGACCAATCGAAAACCAAAGAAAGTAAAGAAGTTACGGGTGCAAACGCCGAGGAACGTTTACGACGCACAGACTTTTCAAAACTAACAGAAGTGGAAAGCGAGGCCCTAGAACGTGTGGCCCAGAAGCTTTGGCGGGAAATGAACACCAGGTTATCGAGGCGCTTTAAAGATCAAAAAAACGCTGGTCAGATTAACCTTAGGCGAACCATACGTAAAAATATAAGTTCGGGTGGGAATATGTGGAAATTGGCCTTTAAAAGTAAAAAACCCCGAAAGCCACGCCTGGTAGTATTGTTGGATGTAAGTGGTTCCATGGATAAATACAGCTTCTATCTTTTGCGATTTATTTATGCCATACAGGAAAGTTTTGAGCAAGTAGAGTCCTTTTTATTTAGTACTCAGTTGAACTACATATCCGATGTATTGAAGCGTAATCAATTGCCAAAATCTCTGGAGGAACTCACAGAACGAACCAGGGGTTGGTCTAGTGGGACTACTATTGGTAACTGCTTTAGGGAGTTTAATCAACGATATGCTAAGTATGCCTTATCCCGACAATCTGTAGTATTGATTATGAGTGATGGATTAGATACGGGAGAAGCGGGACAATTAAGCGAAGAGTTGAAAGTTATTTCCCAAAGAGCGCGTAAATTGATCTGGTTAAATCCATTGAAAGGCACGAAGGATTACCAACCATTAGCTAAAGGTATGCGCTCTGCATTGCCTCTGATCGATGTGTTTAGCGCAGCTCATAATCTGGATAGTTTGTTGGAGTTGGAAAAACATTTGCAGCATGTTTAGTGAATATTTACATAAGGCCCAACAGTTGATGACATTAGGACAACCTTTTGTGGTGGCTGTGGTAGTGAATTACAAACCTCCTATTTCCGGTAAACCGGGGTTTAGGGCCATCATTACTGAAGATGGTAACTTATGGGGTTGGATTGCCGGAGGATGTAGTCAATCTATCATTGTAGAGGAGGCGCTGCAAACTTTAAAGACAGGTTCGCCAAAGCTCATCCGTATTACCCCCGATTTAGAAGACAAAAACGATGGCACCATGAATAGAAAGATGACTTGTCATAGTGGAGGTACCCTAGAAGTTTATTTAGAACCGGTCCTTGCTAAGCCGCAAATAATAATAATGGGTACTTCAGCAGTAGCACAATCTTTATGCAAATTGGCTAAGGCCCTGGATTACCAAGTGGTAGCCATGGGTCCCCAAAGCGATACCCTTATGGCTGTTGCTGATTATAAATTAATAGATTACAAATCGGCACCAGAAATTTCAAACCCATCCTTTTTGGTAGTTTCTACCCAGGGAGAGGCTGACGAATTGGCCTTGGAGGCCGCATTAAAAATGAAACCAAATTACTGTGCTTTTGTAGCTAGTAAAAAGAAGGCTGCCGTAGTTATGGACTTTCTTAAGACTAAGGGATTTAGTGAGGATCAGATAGCGGCAATAAAAGCTCCCGCAGGTTTGAATATCAAGGCCACGCGTCCTGAGGAAATTGCCTTAAGCGTCTTGGCCGAAATTGTAATGACACTCAGGACAGGTCCAGAACCGCTGCCTGCTATTGAGAAACCCCGGCAAAAAGCAGTTGATCCTATCTGCGGCATGTCGGTAGATATTGCTACAGCGCAACACGTTACGAACTACCAAGGTCAGGAGGTGTATTTTTGTTGTATGGGTTGTAAAATGACTTTTGAAGCGGAACCGGAGAAGTATCTAGCTTAATCTCATCTTGGCCAGGAGGCTTTTATAGAAAACCTTTCGGTTCATAAAAGTACTGAGCAGCATTAATGCTGCCCCCACATGGTAGAAACTTAATGCTCCGAATTGTGACCCATATAGCATAGCACCAGTGCCGATCAAAACCACAGTAAGGGCAATCAACGTTTGCCTACCTCTGTATGCAAGTAGCATGCTTGTTACAATC
>JAJCYK010000286.1 GCA_029262935.1 Cytophagales bacterium
TACTGCCAGGATCAGGTTATAGACTACTATCTACCCGCGACATCTGGATCTAGAAAATGTCATCATCTAAAATCGGTTTGGGTAAATGCCACCGCCGAATTTGCTTACTGCACCACGTGCTTACCGGCAAATGGGTATCAAAAGAAGTGGTACCCCAACTATAGTGCGCCCATCATTACCTATTTACAAACCCATAACATCCCTTTTGAGGGCATACCAACGCACAATCCCCAATGCGAACGGTTGTGGGTAACGGGCGCCCCAGAAATTACCTCTCCTTTACATGGAGCAGAGTATTTCATCAACGAAAGTGACAGTATGCAAATGATGTTAAGCGCTAGTGTTGAGAATGATGTTCAAGAAGTATTTTGGTATATAAATAATAAATTCTACAAAAAAGCCCGTCAAAACGAACAGCTATTTTTTGAACCTAATCAGGGTAAGGTAAAGATATCATGTTCCGACGATAAAGGCCGCAACACCGATATTGTTGTGCATGTAAAACAGGTGGGCTTTTAATAGCCAAAAACCTATTATTTAAATAAGTTTAGTATTTTAATTGCATCAGCTGTGATACCACTAAATTACATTGCCAAAAACACCAGCACACTCCTCCTTTTATGGAGTATGACCGCTTCGGTCACCGCGCAAACGATGACGCTTTCCACTGATTCGGATTCCGCCAAGTACTACTACTATCAGGGCTGGGAACAGGTTCTTGACTACGGCCATTTCGGCAACTCGGAAGCTGCTTATCGACATATGTTTGCCCACGATGAAGAATTCCTGTTGGGTGCTAGCTTGTTGGCTCGTATCACAACCAACCCTTCAGAAAGAAAACAACTTATTGCTGATATTGAGCACAAAGCGGCACGCCTATCGGGTGATGAAGCAGAGTTATTAAAGGTATTTGTCAACTTGGCAAAGATTTACGTTTATCGTGAAGACAATCAATGGGAATTATTAAAGACCCATAGACTTCAAACTTTGAAACACGCCGAGATAACATTACGGAAACTTGCTCACATGTATCCTAACGATGTTTATTATAAGTCTGAATATGTGGAATTTCTACACGCCAATCATGGGCCAAAGATGGCCTTGGATTCCTTACAGGAGCTTTTCAAGAAACCTCCTCCGTTCATGTTGAGCTATTCTGCCCAGTTGTTGGGAGAATTGGATTTGTTTGATGAGGCATGGGAAACCGCTGATCGATTCAAAGCACTCATGGCCTCGAAAAACGCCCCACAAGTACCGTTACTTTACGCGAAACTTTATAAACTTATGGGTAAGAACGAGCAAGCATTATTAAAAGTAAATCGAGCTTTAGTGCTGGATCCCGGGCAGCAATTGGCACTGCGATTGAAAGAAGAATTAACCAAAGAAATCAACCGCCGCTAATGTCAAACTTCGAAAACCTCTTAACTGGTGGTCATCCCAATTCCTTAGGAAACACGGAAGAGGTAGTAACATTGGTATTAGCTGATCAAAGCAAGCTTGACGAGCTTTATCACTGTTATTTTAGCAATGACGAAATTGTACGTCTGCGGACTTCCAGTGCCATGAAAAGAGTCTGTAAAGCTCAGCCCAAATGGTTGGTACCCTTCTTAGATGGATTATTAGAGGATATTTCGAGCATCGACCAAGCTTCAGCCCAGTGGACTTTGGCGATTTTGTTTGATCTCTTAAAAATTGAAATGACCCCTGATCAACATGAGGCGGCCACCGATATTATGAAGCACAATCTGGCCCATCATCAAGATTGGATCGTCCTCAACACCACCATGGATACCTTGGGCAGATGGGCACAACAAGATGAGATGCTCAAAGATTGGATTTTACCACATATAAATCGTTTAAAAACAGACCCCAGGCGTTCCGTAGCAGGCAAGGCTAAAAAAACTTGGGCATTAATAAATAAATAACATGAAGCCGCTTTTAATCATAGTGTTATCTTTTTTTTGTGCCTTCCTGAGCGCACAGGAAACGGTCGAAATTACCGAGACCCTGGTGTTGATTCCATTAAATGAGCATACCTACATTCACAGTAGCACCATGACTCAGGAACCGTATGGCACTTTTACTTGCAACGGACTGCTGTACATTAAGGAGAACGAAGCACTCATTGCAGATACCCCGGCAGACTTGGAAGCCAGTGAACAGCTACTAGCTTGGCTGGAGCAACAAGGTATTCGCACGGTGGCGGTGTTAATCAGTCATCATCACAGTGACTGTCTGGCGGGACTGCCGGCGTTTCATAGTAGAAGCATTCCTTCCTTCAGCCACTTATTAACTCCAGAGTTAGCGTTAGCTGATAGTTTGACACCACCACAACATACATTTGCTGATTCTATGGTATTTACTTTAGGAAAAGCTACCATAATAGCAGCATTTTTGGGCGAAGCCCATGCTCGTGACAATATGGTAGTCTATTTGCCGGAGGAAGGGGTACTCTTCGGAGGGTGTATGGTCAAATCGCTCGGTTCCGGTAAAGGTTATCTGGGAGCTGCAAACCTAGGGCAGTGGTCTCATACTGTAGCTAAAGTTAAAAAGCGATTTAAACCTCGCACCGTAATACCCGGTCATGGAAAACATGGAGACGACAGGCTTTTGGACTACACGATTGACATGTTCGCTGAATATAAAGAATAGTCAAAGGCTATCTGTAAGTCTTAATCATTTGAATACCAAAACAGGAATTGAAACTGTTTTTGAAGGGATCTGTCAGTGTTCTGGTTAAGGAGTCAAGGTTGTCACGGTGGTAGGTAGTTACGATTATTACCGGACAACTCGTTTTCGGAAAGCCTGTACTACTAAACATCCATCTTTGCAAAGTCAATGCATCATGCTCCTGAACTCCCGTCAAAGGGGTCCAACTTCGCGGTGTAAGGGTATTAATAAGCCCTGGTGATTGGGCTTGAATCCTACCCGTATATAAGTTAAAAACAAACATGATGGATAAAATTCCAAAAATCATGGACAGGTTAACATCTATCAACTGTAGTTTCGAAGTACATTCTTTCATAGTCATCAAATTGATATTTACTTATAGGATGTTCCTTGGCTAGGTTTTCCATAATTATTAATCGAATTTATTTGCGAAACAACTACCTGGATTATTCGTATCTCCTTATACTATGGTGAAGGTCTTTAAACCGGAAATGAACAAAGTGCATTTTATAAATGAACATGCACTTTACCTGATCAAGTCCGGATCAGGCACTATTGAAGTTGATTTCCAAAATTACTCAGATTGGGAAGACAAAGCCATTTACCTAGCCCAAGGCCAATACATCAAGTTCCTATCCGAAGACTTTGAGGTTTTCCGTATTACCTTTCCCAACGTAGAATCATTTAATTCTCCTGATATCCGGGTTCTGTTCAAACATTTAATCTCCTTAGGTTACATAAACCTGCAAGAGTGTAAAGAGTGTCATGAATTCTTATCCGCAGGGGTGTTTTCAGATAAAGTGGAACATATTTTAGACATCTCTTCAGATCAATGGTATTGGCAAAACCCATTTCAAGCCAATCGTGAAGAATATCAAATCATTTTTGATTTGAAAGAAACCTTGGATCAAGAATATCTTCATACTATTAATAGCCATCAACTGACTGCCAACTTAAATGCTGATGGCTTAAATGTAAACAAGCTGGTACAAGACAAATTAGGCATTACAGTTGGCAATATGCTGGCACACAAGAGGACCTTGGAAAGCAAGAAGAAGATTGCATTTTCAGATAAAAACATTCAGGAGATCGCTTTTGAAACAGGCTTTAAGGACCCGGGATACTTTAACCGTGCCTTTAAAAATACCACAGGACAAACCCCCAAGGAGTTTAGGAACAATTTTGTCTTCCCAGAACGAGAAACGTTCGTATTGGATATCTTGGAGTTGCTTAAAACACACCACCAAAAAGAACATAAATTGGACTTTTACGCGGATAAGATGCACATGTCGGTATCCACTCTTTCGAAAAAAGTAAAGGAAAAATTGCATACATCCATAAGCCTTTTAATTCGCCATGAGATTCTATCTTCCGCTAAAACGATACTACGACAAGGACAATCAGTCAAAGACACCGCTTGGCAACTCGGCTTTGAAGAGCCTCAACATTTTTCCAATTTCTTCAAACACTACTCCGGGCAAACTCCTACGGCATTTCTAAAGAGCTAAGTACAATTTTTAGAGTGATTTTTGTAGTCGCTACCTGCTGAGGAAGTGGCACCTTTGAGCATTATTTAATTAATAATGTCATGAATATAAAAGCACTCGCAACACAAATGGACGACCTGGTCTCTCAAGGAGAGATCATTGCCGCCGCTAATCAATTTTTTGCTGATAGTCTGGTTACTGCAGACTATAGCAATGTTCAAACTACCAGCAAAGCTCAAACTGTAGAAAAGCTGGAAGGGTTCTTGGGAGCCATCGCAAAAGTCAATGGTATTACTCATCATTTTACACTAGCTGAAAACAACGTTTCTGCTTCAGAGTTTACCTTTGATTTCGATATGAAAGACGGATCGAAAATCCTCTGGCATGAAATAATTCGTCGTATTTGGCAGGATGGCCAAGTAGTTAGAGAAGAGTATTTTAACGCACAATAAACTATTAGTAAGCATGAAATCAATTTCAAAATTGGCCATGGTCCTTCTAATACTTATAGGATCGATGGCGGTACAAGCGCAAGACAAAAAGGCATTCAATATCGATGATAGTAAAATCGGTTTACAGGGTTATAGTCCCGTTTCCTATGTGGAGTTGGGCTTGGCACAACGTGGATCCAAAGAGTTTAAAGTCACTCATGAGAGCATAAATTACTACTTTACCAGCAAAGCACAAGCTGGAAAGTTTAAGGCCAACCCCAGCAAATATTTACCCGAGTTTGGGGGGTTCTGCGCCTTTGGAGTTTATGCTGGGGCCAAGTTTCGGACTGATCCACATAAGTTCACTGTAAGTAACGGTAAGCTATATCTTTTCCTTTATGACGTAGAGGTAGACGCCAAGCAACTGTGGATAGCGGAAGATGAAGCTAAGCTATTATCCAAAGCTCGTGCCAACTGGACGAATCTGAAGAAAACCATTTAATCATTCCATCTCCGCATATGAGGTCAATCCTGGAAGGGGTTGACCTTATGTATTTCCAGCTCCTCCACCATCTCTAAATACCTTTGGCAATTCTCGGAACATTCGTTTTAGAGATTTGTGCTAGTCTAGTGGTTGTTGTATATTAAATTCATGTCACAACCACTGGTGCAACAGGTACTGGATTTAAACAAGGACTTGTCCAATCTAAAGGCGGAATTATCTGCTTGTGATCACATAGCGTTTAACAGAAAGCCCCACCCCGACAAGTGGTCCACGGCACAAATCATGCACCATGTAATGCTGTCCGAAGCCTTGTCTTTGAAATACTGCCAAAAGAAACTAAGTTTTAACCCCCAGCTTAACAAAGCTGGAGCCTTAGCCTCACTAAGGGAAGTGTTGGTACGGTACTACTTACAATCTCCTTTAAAATTTAAAGCTCCAAATGGATTAGGAACTTCATTCTTACCCGCCGAAGATACCATGGAAAATGTTTTTAACACCTGGCACTTGCAAAGAAAAGAATTAGAAAACTTTATGGCTATACTTCCAAAGGAAGTGAGTGACAAACAGGTTTACAAACATCCTGTAGTGGGCCGGTTGTCATTTACTGGAATGTTGTCGTTCTTTAGGGCTCATTTTATACATCATCACAAGCAGATAACCAAGGCCTTGCATTTATGAAACGTATTCATCTTTTTAAATTTGCAGGTTTTTATGGCTCTTGGGGGCCACCTAGATGGTTATTTCTGGGAAAAAGAATAATAAAAGAAAAAGGCGGATCTAAACTTTATATTAGAGATTTACCTGAAACATAAACAACAAACAACCTTAATTGAAAATGAACATCTTTCAAAAGCCAAAAAAATTACTATTCTTAACTCTAGCCTTTGGGTTGGGGTTTTACAGTCACGTATTGCCAGGCCAATCTGATTCCGAAGGGCAATGGTTGCGCTACCCAACACTATCCCCTGATGGACAGACTATCGTATTCAATTACCAGGGTGATCTGTATCAGGTAAGCTCACAGGGAGGCAAAGCCACACCATTAACCTTAAGTGATAGTTATGAATTTAACGCAGTGTGGAGCAATGATGGCAAAAGCATTTCCTTTGCTTCTGATCGTTATGGTAATTTTGATGTGTTTGTAATGCCCGCCACTGGAGGTGAAGCAAAACGCTTAACCTATCATTCTGGTGGAGAGTTTCCCTCAAGTTTTACTGTCGATAATCAAAGCGTATTGTTCAGTGCTGTCCGGCAGGATTTGGTTACTAATGTGCAATTCCCTACCGGATTGATGTCTGAACTTTATTCCGTTCCTGTAAGTGGTGGCCGAGTTTCTCAAGTCTTAACCACACCTGCTCTTAATGCTAACCTATCGGCGGACGGTACAAAAATGATTTATCATGATATAAAAGGGTATGAGAACCAATGGAGAAAGCACCACACCTCATCAGTCACCAGAGATGTATGGATGTACGATTTTAATACTTCATCTTATCAACAATTAAGTGGATTTGCCGGGGAAGACCGAAATCCAGTATTTGCGGCCAATGACGATGATTTTTATTATTTGAGTGAAGCTAATGGATCGTTTAACGTATACCAAAGTTCACTATCAAATCCAACCAGCACTACCGCGATCACTAATCTAAAAAACCATCCTGTGCGGTTTCTTTCTATTGCCGATGACAATACCCTATGCTATAGTTACCACGGCGGCCTTTACACTTTAAAAGTGGGAGAAACCTCCAAAAAACTTTCTATTGAGATTCCCTACGACGGTAGAGAAACCTTGGAGCAAATTGTTCCGGTTAATTCCGGATTTACTGAGTTAACTATTGCACCCAACGGTAAAGAGTTTGCTTATGTGTTTCGTGGAGAAATTTTTGTAAGCAGTTTGGAATCTGGCGCTACCAAACGCATCACCAATACCCCCTGGCAAGAGCGCAGTGTCAACTTTAGTCCTGATGGCCGTTCCTTGGTCTTCGCTAGAGAAGTGGATAATAGTTGGAATCTGTATACCTCCACCATCAGTCGTGAAGAAGAGGATTACTTCTATACCTCTACACTTTTGACAGAAAAGGAAATTGTGGCTACAGAAGCCGAAGAGTTTCAGCCCGCTTTCTCCCCAGATGGCAAAGAAATAGCCTACCTGGAAAATAGGGTTACTTTGAAAGTAATTAATCTGGATTCCAAGATCAGACGCACCATAATGGCAGCTGAAAACAACTATTCTTATTCTGATGGAGACCAATGGTATGAATGGTCACCAGATGGCAAATGGTTCTTGGTGCAATTCGCTTCTATGGAAAGGGTATTCTTTTTAGAAGTCGGACTGGTATCGTCCTCAGGCAATGGGCCTATTAGAAACCTCACTCAAAGTGGCTACAGTGATTATTATCCCAAATGGGCCATGGATGGAGAAATGGTAATATGGGGGTCCGATCGGGAGGGTCTTAAAGGCGAAAATGGATGGAGTACCAGTGGAGATGTTTATGGCATTTTCTTTACTAAAAAAGCCTTCGACCGATTCAACTTATCGAAAGAGGCTTTTGACCTGGTAAAGGAAAAAGAAGAAAAGAAGGAAAAAGAAGAAAAGGAAGATGAGAACGATAAGAAAAAGAAGCCAGCTTCGGAAGATGACGAAAAAATTGAACTACTAAAATTCGATTTTGACAACCTTACAGAACGTAAGCGCAAACTTACAGTACATACTTCCAGAGCTACCGATTATGTGCTTTCAAAGGATGGAGAGCAGTTGTATTACCTGACCAGATTTGAAGGTAAGTACGACCTCTGGAAAACGGAATTACGCACCAAAGAAACAAAACTTTTTGCAAAAATAGGAGCAAGTAGGGTAGGCATGGAACTGTCCAAAGAAGGTGATTTTATTTTAGTGCTGGCGGATGGTAAGGTTAAGAAGGTAGATACCAAGGAAGGTAAAGTTAAGAGCATTAACACCAAGGGGGAAATGCTCCTGAAAAAGGATCAGGAGCGACGCTACATTTTTGATCATAGTTGGCGTCAATTGCGTGAGAAGTTTTATGTAGTTGATCTTCAGGGAGTTGATTGGGATTTCTACTACCAAGAATACGTGCCAATGCTCCCACATATAAATAACAACTATGACTTTGCGGAAATGCTTAGCGAAATGCTCGGAGAGATGAATGCTTCCCATACAGGGAGTGGCTATCGTCACCGGCCAGAGAATTCCGATCAAACCGCCTCTCTGGGAGCATTGTATGATTATCAACATCCAGGAAACGGCCTCAAAGTAGCCGAAGTATTGCTGGGAGGACCCTTGGATAATGCGGACAGTAAACTAAAAGCCGGTCACATTATAGAAAAGATTGATGGAATTCTGGTGTCTACACAAATCGACTTTTACCAACTACTGAATCGCAAAGTTGCTAAAAATGTATTAATCTCAATACTTGATCCAGTAAGTAAAAATCGTTGGGATGAGCGTTTAACACCCATTTCCTTAGGCGCTGAAAGAGAGATTTTATATAAAAGATGGGTGCGTACCAGAAGGGATGATACTGAAAAACAGTCTGGCGGAAAGCTGGGATATGTGCACGTTCGCGGTATGAATGACGCCAGCATGAGAGAAGTAATTGATGCCGCATTGGGTCGCCACGTAAGTGCGGAAGCGTTGGTCGTGGATACACGATTCAATGGTGGAGGCAATCTTCACGATGTGCTTTCAGATTTCCTCAATGGAAAAGTATACCTTGATATTATACCACATGGACAATATGTAGGGTCTCAGCCGATGACCCGTTGGAACAAACCTTCTATTGTACTTATGGGTGAAAGCAACTATTCTGATGCCCATCTCTTTCCTATGGCTTATAAAATCAAACAGGTTGGTAAAACTTTAGGAATGCCCGTCCCAGGCACTGGTACCTTCGTTTGGTGGGAAACGCAAATTGACCCATCCATTTACTTTGGGATACCGATGGGTGGATGGCGCGGCCCGGATGGCAAGTTTTTAGAAAACAACCAGATGGAGCCGGATCTTAAAGTCGCTAATGAACCCCAGCAAATGGCTCAAGGTAAGGATCAACAACTGGAAGCGGCGATAAAAGAGCTATTAGGTCAATGAGCGATCCAGGATGGTCGTGGTTTTACACCAACGGTTTGATTTTGCTGAAGATTTCAACTAAGTTGATCGCAATCTATTCAACATAATTACTCTAAATAAAACAACTATGACGGATGTTGCAACAACAAAAAACCCTACCTGGTACTGGGTAGTAGCGGCTATTGCTTTAATATGGAACCTCTTAGGTGTAATGGCCTACTTAGGCAGCGTTTATGCCACCGCAGAGTCCACTGCCTCCATGACTCCTGAACAAATTGCATTAATGGAAGCCACTCCCGGTTGGGTTACTGGAGCCTTTGCGATAGCCGTTTTCGGCGGTGCTTTAGGTTGCGTACTCCTTTTATTAAGAAAGAAGCTAGCCGTGATTTTTCTAGGCGCTTCTCTTGGTGCGGTGTTGGTACAGAACTTTTATGCTTTTACTCAGACCAACGCAGCAGAGGTGTACGGTACCTTTCAAGGTGTAATAATGCCATTTGTAGTAATAGGTATTGCTGTGTTACTAGTATTGTTTGCACGAAACGCACGTGCTAAAGGTTGGATTTCATAAAACTTTATACAATAATGTAAAGCCAGGAGTCCTTCGGTTTCTGGCTTTTTCTTTAATTCCCTAATTTCTATTATGAGACATTTACTAGTATTCGTAGCCCTATTGTTTTTAGGGAGCTCCGTATGGGCCCAATCACCTGATTTAAACTTAGATCGTATCTTTAAATCCACAGATTTTCGAGGGGAACGATTCGGTCCAGCCAGATGGGTAAATGGAGGTAAAGCATATACCACTCTGGAGGCATCAACAGCCTTCACCGGAGCTACAGACATTGTCGAATATCAAACGAAATCGGGAACCAGATCTATTTTGGTGGGCGCCTCACGATTAATTCCCCCAGGAAAAAGCCAACCTTTGCAAATAGAAGACTATCACTGGTCACATGACAAATCTAAGTTAATGATCTATACCAATTCAAAGAGAGTATGGAGAAGAAATACCAGAGGAGACTATTGGGTTTTGAATCTGAAATCTGGAGGGCTAGAGCAGTTGGGAAAGGAACACCCTGAGTCCTCTTTGAT
>JAJCYK010000287.1 GCA_029262935.1 Cytophagales bacterium
AAGTATAACTGGGCGGTACCAGCCCCCAAAGTTTGGTGGCTAGCCGTTGACAATATCCATTTTCATTTAGTTCTCTGGACAGCATTACTAAGCAGCTTGTACATAAGTATTGCTCCTTAAAGGTTTTTGGGCCATCGCAAAGCACGCATGGATCTGGAAAAATCATTTGACCTAAACCCATAATCATCCTTTTGAAGGTTAATTCCATTATATTTATCTTTGCTTTATCCTAATATGGGGTATCAAAATCTCAAATTATGTTTAAAAAGGATTTGGATCTTGAGCGCGCTTGGAACCGATTGATGATAAGGTTGTCTGATCTTTTTGGTAAGAAGCCCGCAAATGTAGAAGCTGTCTTGTTTCTGGTGGGAGTTAATGAACTTGGACAGGGCATTAAAAATTTCACTAAAGAAGAGAAGCAGGATCTTATGCACATTGCAATTTGCAAAGCGCTTAGTCTTTCAGGATTCTATGTACTTGAAGGTTTGGATGAATCAGGATGGCCCCATTGGAAATTAGTAAAGAAGCTGCCTCATTTTGATTTGCTAGAGCAAGAGAAACTCCTGAAAATGCACCTTCTGGAATATTTCGAAAAAGAATATCCTTAGTATCAACACTTAAGTATTGCTGGTAATTCTTTCTTGTCAGGTAAAATTGATAAATTTAGAATAGGAGTACTGTATTGAAACAGAAAATACTCACTGATCGTTATTAACCTATGGCACGTGTTCAGGGATATGAGGATTTATTAGGCAGGTTACAAGCGTACAAAAAAAAGTACTATCAGAATCTGTTGATCAAAGGAATTTTGCTGGCCTTGGCAATAGCCCTATCAGCTTACCTATTGGTAAACTCATTGGAATATAGTCTTCGTTTTAGTACCCCTTTACGTGCCGTGCTACTATTTGGGTTTTTAACTTTGGTGGCCTGGGCTCTTTTCCGTTGGATTCTGCATCCTATTTGGAAGTTATTTACATTAGATCGACACCTCTCTGATCAGGAAGCTGCGGGGCAAATCGGTCGTTATTTTCCACAAATAAAGGATAAGCTCCTAAACACCATACAGTTACATGACCTAAGTGTATCTGAAAATGCTTTGATTTCGGCCAGTATTTCACAAAAATCTCAAGAAGTATCAAAAATACCGTTTGTTGATGCGGTTAATTTTAAAGAAAATAGAAAATATCTAAAATTTTTAGGGGCTCCCTTAATTGTAGTACTGATAATTTTACTAGCTGCTCCCCAACTCTTTACAGAAAGCACCCCTCGATTAATAAATTTCAATAAGACTTATGCCCCAGTGGCTCCTTTTAACTTCAATCTGATCAACGAGCAATTGACTGCTTTTAAGAATGAAGATTTTAGCTTGGCCTTAAACTTTAGTGGTACAGCAATTCCTAACACCGCCTATTTACGTACAAATGATCGTCGTATAAAAATGCAGCGAAACGATCAAGGGCTTTTCGAATTTACCTTTACCAAGATTCAAAGTAATACTGAATTTCAATTTGAAGCGGCCGGCTACAATTCAAACTCCTATACGATTGAGGTGGTTAGTCGACCTAACTTAAAAAGCTTTGATATCGATTTGGAGTTTCCTCGATATTTACAAAAGCAAAATGAATCATTGCAGAACACCGGCAACCTGCAAATTCCAGAAGGCACGACAATTAATTGGTCGTTTAAGGCTCTGGAGACTGAAAAAATTACACTCTCATTTGCCAAAGATCAACGACCTAATGAATTGCAAACATCTGATAATGAATTGTTTGAATTTAAAAAAGTTGCCAAAAGCTCTGATCAGTATACTTTAAACTTACAGAATGAATATAGTAGTAATAAAGAGCAGATTGAGTATCGAATTGACGTAATCGAAGATAAGTATCCGGAAATAACTTTAGATCAATTTAGAGACACCACCCTATTTAGTTATATGGTATTTGGGGGGAACATCAGTGATGACTATGGATTATCTCAACTAAGATTGTATTACTCCGTTCAAAGATCAAATGATAGCAAGAAGTCATCAGCTACTGGTATTCCTATAAGCTTAAAGACACAAAGTAAGAATCAAAGTTATTTTTTCCAGTGGGACATTGACAGCTTGCGATTAGAAGAGGGAGATAAAGTGAATTATTATCTACAAGTTTGGGATAATGATGGTGTAAACGGTGCTAAAAGTACAAAGACCGCGCAACACGCCTTCAAGTTACCCACCAAGAAAGAAATCAATGAGGCCTTAGAAAAGCAGGCTAAAGATACAGAAAACCAAATTGATGAAAGTTTACAAGATGCTAAAGAGTTAAGTGAAAAAATTGAAGAAGCTGAAGATCGACTAAAGACCAAGAAAACTTTGGATTGGCAGGACAAAAAGCTACTTGAAGAAATCATCGAACGTAAGGAAGCATTAAGTAAGGATATTGAACGATAAGAAGAACTTAAACAAAACAACAACTTACAAAAGGACCGCTATAACGAATACAGTGAAAGCCTAAAATCAAAAATAGATCAATTGCAGCAGCTAATGGACGAGTTGTTGGACGAGCAAACGAAACAACTTTATGATGAGTTAAGAAAGCTTTTGGATGAGCAACAAAACACAGATTCTTTCCAAGACCTGTTGGAGGAGCTTAACTACAAAGAACAGAACTTAGAAGAGGAATTGGCTCGTACTTTGGAATTATTTAAACGAATGCAGTTTGAACAGCAACTTGAAGAAACCATTTCTGATTTACAAGAACTGCAAGAAGAGCAAGAATCCATAGAGGAGGAAACCAGTAACAAAGAAAGCGACCTTGAAGATTTAAGTGAACAGCAATCTGAAATCAAAGAGGAGTTTGACCAGTTAAAAGAATCCATTGAGGAGCTCAGGGATAAAAACCAAGATCTCGAAAAATCCGAAATGTTTGACGATACCTCAGAAGAAGAACAGAATATTGACGATAATTTGCAGGAAAGCCAAGAGCAGTTGGATAACCAAAAAAGGAAAGCGGCGCAAAAAGCGCAGAAGAAAGCGGCGCAGAATATGAAGCAATTGGGTCAGAAGCTTCAACAGATGCAAGGTGGAATGGAAATGGAAATGATGCAGGAGAATCTTGATAACTTAAGAGATATAGAAGATAACCTAATAAAGCTTTCGTTTGATCAAGAGGAGCTTATGAAAGATTTTCAGAAAATAAATCAAAGTGATCCTCGCTTTGTGTCCCTGTCCCAAAAGCAATTAAAATTGAAAGATGATGCTAAGATCATTGAAGACAGTCTCCTTTCATTGGCTAATAGGGTCTTTCAAATAAAGTCTTTCGTAACCAGAGAGGTTAAGGGAATGAATCAGCACATGGAACAAAGTCTGGATGGGTTGAAAAAGAGAAATCAGTCACAAGCGCTTAGTAATCAGCAGCTTACAATGACATCTGTGAATAATTTGGCGCTTTTGCTTAGCGATGTACTACAACAAATGCAAGAACAAATGGCTCAGGCCCAAGGTAAGCCAAGTAAGAGTAAAAAGAACCAACCGGGGCTAGGGCAATTACAGCAAAGTTTGAATAAGCAAATTGAAAATCTTAAAAAAAGCGGAAAGAGCGGTAGGGCTTTAAGTGAAGAATTAGCTAAACTTGCAGCACAACAAGAAATGATTCGCAAAGCCCTTCAAGAAGCACAGGAAGGAATCCAAGAACTGGGTGAAGAAGGTAAAGATGAGCAAAAGGGCAGTGGCGATATTGTGGAGAAAATGGAACTTACAGAGACCGATTTAGTTAATAAAAAAATAACTGCGGAAACCATTCAAAGACAAAAGGATATTTTAACTAGATTGTTGGAAGCAGAAAAGTCAATTAGAGAGCGGGAGTTGGATAAGGAGCGAGAAGCCCAACAAGCCAGCAACAAGGAACCGCGAATACCTCCAGCGTTTAAGGAGTACCTTAAAGCGAAAGAAAAAGAGATTGAACTATTACGAACCGTTCCTCCAAAGTTAAATCCTTACTATAAACAGGAAGTGAACGATTATTTTAAACGCATAGACAATTAAAGCGTCAATACCGATGAACTCTATTAAGATTGAGATACCTTCCCTTACGGAAAACATTAGAATCATTGAAAGCTTTATTGACAATGCTAAAGACACCTATAACATAGATGATGACATTTATGGCAATATCATGATTGCCGTAACTGAATCCGTAAACAATGCCATTAAACACGGCAATGACCTACAGAACAATAAAAACGTTTTGATTTCGCTACACCTGGAGCACAACATCATTACATTTATTATACAAGATCAAGGGAATGGATTTGACTATGACAATCTACCTGACCCTACCTCGCCTGAAAATCTAGACAAACCCGGGGGAAGAGGCATCTTCTTGATGAAGCATTTGGCTGACGAAGTAAGATTTAAAGATGAAGGACGAATTGTGGAGTTAAGCTTCTACGTAAACAAATAGTATCAGTGGTTCAATTCTTTGTTGAAGACATTAACTTTAACCCACCTACCCCTAGTAAACTCAAAAAGTGGATCTCCCAAGTAGTTCAATTGGAGGGTCGAGAAATTAAAGAGCTGAATTACATTTTTTGCAGCGACACGTACCTTCTTAGCATGAATCAAAATTTTCTAGCCCACAACACCTATACAGATATTTTGACTTTCGATAACAGCGATACTCCTCTGTATCTTTCATCAGACATATTCATCAGTATTGAACGGGTTAAGGAGAATGCCTCTACATATAAGGTTTCTTTTGATCATGAATTACGAAGAGTAATGATCCATGGAGTATTACATCTTCTAGGATATAATGATAAGTCGGCAGATCAGCAGACAGAAATGCGAATAAAAGAAGAAGCTTATTTATCTTTGTAGTCTTTGGTGTTCCACGTGGAACACTAATAGCGAAATTACCATTAACCAATGTTCCACGTGGAACATTACGATCTAACAAGAATGTTTCCAGAGTATGATGTAATAGTTGTAGGAGCAGGTCACGCTGGTTGCGAAGCCGCAGCTGCTGCCGCAAACATGGGATCTAAGGTACTCTTAGCCACCATGAATATGAATACTATTGCACAAATGTCTTGTAATCCAGCAATGGGCGGTGTGGCCAAAGGTCAAATTGTTCGCGAAATAGATGCATTAGGAGGAATATCAGGAATTGTATCCGACCAAAGCATGATACAATTTAGAATGCTTAATAAATCTAAGGGGCCTGCCATGTGGAGTCCACGTACCCAAAACGATCGTCAGTTATTCGCCCATGCTTGGAGAATGATGCTTGAAAAAACCCCAAACATTGATTTTTGGCAAGAAATGGTTACTGGACTCATCACCAAAGGTGATCAAGTAAAAGGCATTCATACTGGGATGGGTATGGACATTTACGGAAAATCCGTAATTCTAACCAATGGAACTTTCCTAAATGGCATCATACATATTGGTGAAAAACAATTCGGAGGAGGTAGAACTGCAGAAAAAGCAGCTACTGGAATTACTGAACAATTAATTGGTTTGGGGTTTTCCGCGGGAAGAATGAAAACCGGCACTCCACCTAGAGTAGACGGTCGTACCCTTAACTATAGCTTAATGGAAGAACAGTTTGGGGATAAACAACCTGGAACATTCTCTTTTACAAATACCAAACCACCTACCACCCAAAAAAGTTGCTTTATCACATATACCAACAAAGAAGTTCATGAACTTTTAAAAACTGGCTTTGATCGATCTCCTATGTTTAATGGTCGTATCAAAGGTCTTGGGCCTCGATATTGTCCCTCTATAGAAGATAAAATCAATCGTTTTGCTGAACGTGATCGACATCAAATATTTGTAGAACCTGAAGGATGGGATACCGTAGAAATATATGTCAACGGGTTTTCTACTTCATTACCAGAAGATGTTCAGTTTAAAGCACTTCGAAGTATTACTGGTTTCAAAGACGTTAAAATGTTTCGGCCTGGCTATGCCATAGAATATGACT
>JAJCYK010000288.1 GCA_029262935.1 Cytophagales bacterium
TTGAGCCGTTTCATATAGGACTCCATTATCTCACGACGTGCTCCTGGACGGGAGCCTGAGATTGCATCACAGGTCTGAACAATCGGTGAAATAAGCGAAGTCATTTCAACTTCGTCATGATGGGCGCCTATGGCATTGCAAACTTCTGGGTTTTCTTTATATTTTTTTGCCAATTCCATTCCCAGCACAGCATGCGGCAATTCAGGCTCTTCAGGCCAAACTTTACCAATGTCGTGAAGCAACCCTGCGCGTTTAGCAAGCTTGGCATTCAGACCTAGTTCGGCAGCCATTGAAGCACAAAGCTTGGCAACTTCTCTGGAATGTTGCAGTAGATTTTGACCGTAACTTGACCGAAATCGCATCCTACCAACCAATTTAATTAATTCAGGATGTAATCCGTGAATGCCCAAATCAATAATGGTTCTTTCTCCAATCTCGACGATTTCTTCTTCAATGTTCTTAGTGGTTTTAGCTACCACCTCCTCAATTCTGGCAGGATGAATGCGACCATCGGATACTAAGCGATGCAATGAAAGCCTAGCTACTTCACGTCGTACAGGATCAAACCCTGAAATAATAATGGCCTCAGGGGTATCGTCCACAATAATTTCTACACCCGTTGCGGACTCTAAAGTCCGAATGTTTCGACCTTCACGGCCGATGATCTTACCCTTTATATCATCACTTTCTATATTAAAAACGGACACACAATTTTCTATGGCATGCTCTGCAGCGGTACGTTGGATGGTTTGGATTACCACTTTTTTAGCCTCTTTGGTGGCCGTTAATTTGGCTTGATCGATGATATCTTTGATGTATGACGAGGCTTCAGTTTGCGCTTCTTCGCGCAGTGCTTCAACCAATTGGTTACGAGCTTCCTCTGCAGTAAGATTCGCCACTTTTTCCAGCTGGTTAACCTGTTGACTTTTTAACTGATCTAGCTCTGATTTCTTTTTCTCAGTAATTTGCAACTGTAGCGCCAAGCTTTCTCTTACTTGCTCAACTTCTTTTTGGCTTTCAGAAATTTCTTGCTGAACCTTTGATTGATGTTGTTCTCTTTGTTTTAGCTTTCGCTCGTTACTGATTAATTGATTTTTTTTGCGATTGGCTTCGGATTCAAATTCTCCCTTTAGCTTAAGATACTTTTCTTTGGCTTGGTGTATCCTCTCCTGTTTAAGGCTTTCAGCTTTTATTTCAGCTTCCTTAAGGATTATTTGCGCTTTTTGTTCAGCTTCCAGTTGCTGCTTTTTGAAGGTTCGTTGCAGAAGTGATCTTCCTATCAAGACCCCAATGATCAAGGCCACAGCCCCAACAGCCAGCATTATAAATGTGGGCTCCATTCTGTTATAGTTAGGGTTAAACGTGCAACATCGTTGCAGGAGGTTAGATGCTAGTAATTAGCTCTATAAAAGGAGAAGATAGGAGGTAAAGATTTAGGTAATATCTGAAAGAATATGGTTCAAGTAATTAACCTTGTTGACAACGCTTTCGTCGATGTTGTTGTCAGCAGTCGCAGATTGCATTTTTTCCATTAGGCAATCGAACGCCACCATGGCCAGTAAGTCTTGTTTTTCATCTATACCAAATTGTTCGCGATAGTGTTTTAGTTTATCGTTTATCAATTTACCGGCTTGTCGAACTTTTGCTTCATCTTCCAGGCTCACTTTCATTGGATATTCTCTATCCGCAATTTTTATTCTGACAGAAAGCTCTTCCATTTATTAAAATCCTTATTCGCTCAAGTGAGCAATGCACTTATCTATTTCCTTAATATAGTCGTTGATGTATTGTTTTAATTCAATTCCATCGTCACCTCTTGAACTGATGTTCCCTACAATAGTACTAATTTTATTTTGATTTTGAAAGTCAACAATTTGCTGCTCCTTGCTTTTCAAAGTGGTCTTCAAATTGTTGTTCTCAACCTTTAATATACGCAGTTGTTCTTGAACAGATTGGTGTTCGTTCAAAAACAATTTGATTCTTCTTTCTAGTAGCGTTAGTTCTTTGATGAGGTGATCTTTTTCCATACTATTTCCTGATAATTGCTCCTAATTTTTGCTCAAAATTCTGCATCAATTGGGTCATGCACTTGTCTATAATTTTATCCGTTAGAGTCCTATTCTTATCCTGAAGAATAAAACTTAAGGCATAAGCCTTTTTGTTTGAATCTATTTTATCCCCTTCATAAACGTCAAACACATTAACGCGTTTCAATATTTGACGCTCCGTCTGGTATGCTAGTTCTTCAATCGCACTAAAGAGCACCTGTTTATCCAAGACCAATGACAGATCTCTGCGAACTTCAGGATATTTCGCAACTTCACTAAACTTTAGAGTATCCTTGGGTTGTTGAACAAAGCTTTCCCAATCAACGTCTGCATAAAATACCGATTGCTTAATATCGGACTGTGCGCACACATCTGGGGTCAATTTACCAAGCTGGACGAGAGATTGATCAGAAACGGAAATCTCTAAACCATATTCGAAAATTCCATTCCGTGTCACCCTGCTATTATAAGCACTTATATTGAATTTATCTAAAGTTTTTTGAATTACCGAAGAAAGATCATGAAATGCAAGTGGACGGGTTTGGTCCATCCAATTTTCTTCGTGATTATTGCCTGTTATGAACATTGAAAGACGTTGATGCTCCTCATATTTCTCCAGTCCTACTTGTTCTCCAGTCCTTAATGCGTACACTTTGCCAAATTCAAAGAGTCGTAGGTTCGACTGTCGGTGGTTAATATTGTAAGCAACACTTTCTAACCCGGAGTAAAGTAAAGTTTGGCGTAGAACCCCCAAATCCTCACTCAACTTGTTTAGTATTACTACATTTTTTGTACTATCAAAGAATGAGGAGTCCTTGGTATATTGAGGCTTGGTCAACGAGTTGGTATATATTTCCCAAAACCCTTGAGCCGCCAACGTTTTGGCCATTCCAAAACGCATGTTGTTCAGGTCAACCGGTGGAAAATCCGCCAAGTAGGAAGATCCGTAGTGCTCCGCCAATTCAATGTTGTTATAGCCGTATATGCGTAAAACCTCTTCAATGATATCCGCTTCCCGAGTGACATCTGTGCGATAGGGCGGAACCACTGCCACAAAGCCTTGATTTGACTGATCGACCGTTTCGATATCCAGGTTATTCAAA
>JAJCYK010000289.1 GCA_029262935.1 Cytophagales bacterium
AGGGTTTAGCCAATGTTATTAATGTATTGGACCCCGATGTTATTGTTCTTGGTGGCGGGGTAGGCAACATCCCCGAACTTTACACAGACGGAATAGAAAGCCTTAAAAAGCACATCTTCAATATTGGCTTTGAGACCATCATAGCCAAACCTAAATTGGGTGACAGTGCTGGCGTATTTGGTGCTGCTTTTTTAGTTGCCTAAGCGGTTGACTCCACTACATCCTTATCCGAATCGTCCTTAAAGAGTAAGTAGAATAATACGGTAAATACGAGCGTTGCTCCTGCGAAGATGCCCCAAAATAGTTTCCAATTCTCCGGTGTGAGCGTTCCTGAGGTACCAAAGCTATTGACGAAAGCTCCAGATAATTGGGTGCCCAACAAAAAACCTACTCCTTGGGTTAACAATACTAACAAACCTTGTGCCTGTCCCCGAATTGCCGGAGAAGTCCGTTTATCAATATAAATTTGACCGGTTACAAAGAAGAAGTCGTAACAAATACCGTGGATTAGGATACCTAGCATGATCATCCAGTACGTGCTGTCGATCGCTGCTCCCGAGAATAAAGTAAACCGAGCCACCCAAGCCAACATGCCCAGCATTAACATCCATTTAACTCCCAGCCTTCTAAACAGCAACGGAATCATTAACATAAATAATATTTCAGAGGCTTGACCAAATGCCATTTCATACGATGGGTTTTCAAATCCTACCGTGGCCAAGAAACGAGGAGCGTATGGAAAGTAAGTACCAAATGCAATAAATATCAGCATAGCACTAAGCAAGAATACAATAAACGATCGCGAGCTTAATTGTTTCAGCGCATCAATTCCTAAAATATCTCTCCATGAAGATTTTTGGCCTTTGGAGGGAGGCGGTGTCAAGGGCAAGGTAAAACTATATAAGCCTAAGAAAACGGCAGCAGCGCCCCCAATGTAAAGTGGTGTAGCCTGGAAGTCTGCTTGCAAGAATTTTCCTATCAAGAAACCTGCAGCTACCCATCCAATGGTACCAAATACCCGGACCACGGGAAACTCTTTTTCCGAGTTCTTCATATGGTGAAAAGCCAGTGACGCAGTAAGACCCAAAGTGGGGAAGTAACAAAGGGCGTGTAAAAACAGTAAAGGTAAAAACCAGCTGGTGCCGGCAAAACTGGGCATAGCTAACATCGCTGCCCCTGCTATTAAACACAAGATCCCCAATACCTTTTCTGAATCAAAAAACCGATCAGCCACCATACCCAGAAAAAAGGGAGCAATAATGGCGGTGATTGGTCCCAAACTATAGGCCCAGTTAATCAATTCACCCATGTCTACTTCAGGAGTACCCATAAAATTTCCTAATGTTGGTGCCCAGGAACCCCAAATAAAATATTGCACAAACATCATTAAGCTCAAACGAGCGGTCAATCCCAAGTTCATAGTGTTAGTTTATGTAGACTCCGTGATATCGACGGCCTTATAGCCCCCTTTGGAACGGAAATAAAACAGTAAAATGATATAACAAACCAGCATGATGACCGGCAATATTACCACGCCACGAATGGCCAATTTTTTAGCTATCCCTTGAATGTTAGTAATAACAGTCTGATCTTCTTCAGAGGCCGCTGCTAATTTTTCAGAGTTAATGCTTTTATAAGCACCTATAATGGAGCGATTGTCATCAATCACATAGGTGTTGTTAAGGTCGGTGCTGTTTTCACTATCGTAGGCGATCAGTTGATTTTGGATAGCACGATCTTGTACATAGCCCAAAATCGGACTACCAAAAGTACCAACGGCCAACATGCCTACACCGGCAATGGCATTTAAGGTCATGGCCCCGCCTCGAGGGAACTGTTCAGATACTACGCCCAAGGTAGTAGGCCAAAAGAAAGCCTTACCCAAACCGTAAACCGTGGCTGCTACTAAAATTGCAATTCCGCTGGCTTGTGATAAGAAGAATAAACCAGCCGCTGCCAGGAATGCGCTTATGGCTAAGAGACCTAAAGGCGAAAAACGATTTACTAACGGTCCCGCGTTAAATCGCAGCACTACCATGATTACAGAAGTGTATATAAGCACCCATTTGGCATTTTCTCCCATCTCCCCTTCCATTAAAGGAGTAATCCAACTATCCACTCCCAATTCGGTAGTTGCTAATAGCATCATTATTAATAAAAGGAAAATATACAATGGGTTGCCCAAAGAGCGGGTATAGATAAAGAAAAGAACCGCGGTTAACCCCGTAGTGATATAAGTAAATAAATTGCCAAGTTCTGCAACCCGACCTATTTCTGCAAAAATCATATAGGCAATAATGGCCGCACCCAAAGCGCCCACTTCCTTTAACATGTCTTTATAAGAAACTCCGGCCGCTACTCTTTCTTGAATAGGAAATTTTTTGCGCATCAGCATAAAAGCATAAACTACTGCCGGTATCAACACTAAGGATATTTTGGCCTTCCACTGTAAGTCCGCAAATAACATAATGATTACCACGCCACCTAGCACCATTCCACCCGGCCAACCGGCGTGCAGGATGTTCAACCATTTGGTTTTATTCTTGCTAAATGCAGTAGCCACTACTGGGTTTATGTAGGCTTCTACTGTACCACTGCCCAAAGCCAAAACTAGTGTTCCGATGTACATCATCCAGTAATCATTGGCTAGTAAAATCAGCACCGTGGAAAGAATGTGACAAAGGAGGCCAAACCACATGGCGGTTTTGTAACCCACACGGTCAATAATAAAACTGAATAGGACAATACTTAGAGCAAAAGGCCAGAGGCCGACACCCAATATCTCACCAACTTGCGTCTCGGATAAGCCAAATTCGGCGCCCCATTCTGAGGAGGTTAAAACGCGGGCTATAAAGCCGAATGCCGTGGCTATTAAGGCAATAAAACATCCCCAAAACAACTTCATATCTGGAGCATTATCAGATGCTTGGGTAGCAGTGGATTCATTCA
>JAJCYK010000290.1 GCA_029262935.1 Cytophagales bacterium
CGCTCGCTAACACTTTCAGAAAGCTCTTTAACGATTTTTGTTTGAATGAAAGGGATCTGAATGGCGGTGGTGAAGAGGCCGAAGAATATAAAAATTCCTATGATCAACCAAAAAATTGCTTTGACCAGCGGATTTTTAATAACTTTATTCTTCGATGTGCTCATTATTTATGGCTAAAACCCCAACAATTCTTGCGATAGAGTCCTCCTGTGACGAAACCTCGGCCGCCATAATACATCAAGGAAAGGTACTCAATAATATAATAGCAACGCAATCTATACATGAAAATTATGGCGGTGTAGTCCCTGAGCTGGCCTCTAGGGCACATCAATCAAATATTGTACCGGTTGTTACTGAAGCTTTAAAAAGCGTTGGTCTATCTGTAAATCAACTGGATGCGGTAGCCTTTACCAAAGGGCCGGGACTCTTAGGTGCCTTGCTTGTTGGTACCTCTTTTGCAAAAGGGCTGGCCATGAGCCAAAACATTCCTCTCATAGCAGTTAATCATATGGAAGCGCATGTTTTGGCACATTTTATTCAGGATCCGGTACCAAATTTCCCATTTATTTGTCTTACTGTAAGCGGTGGTCACACTCAATTGGTCTTGGTGGAGGACCACTTAAAAATGCTGGTAATCGGCCAAACCCGTGATGATGCAGTAGGAGAAGCCTTTGATAAAACGGGAAAATTGCTTGATTTTCCTTACCCAGGAGGGCCTTTGGTTGATCAGTACGCACAAAACGGAGACCCATTAGCCTATGAGTTTCCAATCACTTCTGTTCCGGGATTGGATTATTCTTTTAGTGGTATCAAGACCGCAATACTATACTTTTTGAGGGATCAAGTAAAAAAGCAACCGGATTTCATTAAAAGAAACCTTGCCGATATCTGTGCCAGCATACAACATACTTTAATTAATATGCTGATGCAAAAGCTGCTCTTGGCCAGTGAGAACCACGGGATTAATACTATTGCAATTGCTGGAGGAGTAAGTGCAAATCGTGGATTACGTGCTAGGTTAAAAAATATATCAAAACAGCACAATTGGAACGTATTCATTCCGGAGTTTCAGTATTGTACGGATAACGCTGGTATGATCGCTCAAGCAGCTCATTATAAATTTATGTATGAAGCTTTTTCCAACTTATCAGACGGCCCAGATCCGAGGTTACAGGTAGGTGCACTAATATAAAAATCCCTCGATCAATGTTACCTAATGTTCCACTATAGGGCTATATTTGACACAAATGAGCAATGCCAAAAACAGTTACAGTCAAGTTCAGATCAAAAACAAAAAAGCCCGTTTCGAATACGAGTTATCGGATAAGTTCATAGCGGGAATGGTGCTTACAGGAACTGAAATAAAGTCCATAAGAATGGGCAAAGCCAGTTTACAAGAAGGCTATTGTGCTTTTGAGGCAGATGAGTTGTGGATCAAGAGCATGCACATATCTCAGTATAAACAAGGGACCCATCACAACCACGAGCCCACTAGAAAACGAAAATTATTATTGAATAAACACGAATTACGAAAACTTCGGAAAGCCACCCAGGAAAAAGGCTCGGTTATTATTCCCACGCGGCTCTTTATAAACGATAGGGGCCTGGCAAAACTGGAAATTGCCATTGGAAAGGGAAAGAAGCTATACGACAAACGTCAGGATATCAGGAAGAAAGAGGAACAGAGGGCGTTAAAAAGTACTAAAGTTTAATTCCTATGACTACCATCTACGGAATTTGCAGACTTCCTCTAGTTCCCGTCAGAGCAGAACCCTCCGACCGGAGTGAAATGGTAAGTCAATTGTTATTCGGTGAGCACTATCAAGTAATTGAAAATACCCCTGACAAAAAATGGCAGCAAATAGTAAACCACTTCGATGGTTACCAGGGTTGGATTGACTCAAAACAGCACCATCAAATATCGCTCTCATACTACCAACAAATAAACAATTCTGATTTTAAAATTACTACGGACTTGCACAGCACCGGGTCCTTAGAGGGCCATGAATTGCATTTAGCTTTAGGAAGTATTGTACCTATTACTACTACTGAACTTTTTCAATCAGCTACCTTGTTTGAGTTTACAGGTAGTTCTAAAGCGGCTAGTCAAAAATACGCGTACGAAGGCATTAAACGAATTGCTTTACAATACTTAAATGCTCCTTATTTATGGGGCGGAAAATCACCATGGGGCATAGATTGTTCAGGATTTGTACAACAAGTATATCGTATCGCTGGTTATACGCTGCCCAGAGATGCCCATCAGCAAAAAGAAATAGGGGTTGGGCCTATCGCATTCCAAGCGTTGCAACCAGGTGATTTGGCTTTTTTTGAGGATGAAGGTGGTAAAATTAACCATGTGGGTATTATATTAGAAGAAAACCTCATTGTGCACGCTTCGGGTAAGGTGAGGATCGATCAATTAATTGAAGACGGAATACTTAACCAGAATAAAGTTAGCCATCGTATGAGTACCATTAAACGGGTGTTGAAATGAACAAAAGAGTCTTAGTGCTAAATCAGGACTACACTCCATTAACCGTTTGCTCTATTCAAAGAGCTTTCTTATTGATTTTTCTGCAAAAAGCGGAACTAGTTTCTCAATTTGATGGCCAATTTCTTCGAACCGTTACCAGACATTTTCCTAAACCTGCGGTTATTCGCATAGGCAAATATATTAATATTCCATACAAAGGAGTGGAACTGTCCAGACAGAATGTCTTTAAGCGAGATAGTTATCAGTGTCAATATTGCGGTACTGAGAAAGAATTGACTTTGGATCACGTATTGCCCAGATCAAGAAAAGGACGGAGCAGCTGGACCAATCTGGTGACAGCATGTAAAAGCTGCAACACTAGAAAAGGGGACTCTTTGCCGGAAGAAGCTGGTTTCATTTTAAAAGCACAACCTTACAAACCATCCTTCATATTGTTCCTGCGAGACTTTTCTGGGTATATACAAGAGGAGTGGAGACCCTTTCTAACTAAAGCCCGAAGTGCTTAAGGTTTTGGTTTTTTATAATTCGGAATTTCACGTTCTTTGCGACACCATCAAATCAACATGAATGTCTTCTAGTATAGACAATACCCAACCCATATCATTCAATGTTTCTTCGGATATCCAAAGAATAGGAAAAGTAGTCGTTCATCGACCCGACCCAGGAATTGAGTGGGTTACACCCTCCAACGCGGAATCTTTGTTGTACGATGACATTGTATTCTTACCGCAGATGATGAACCAGCACAGAATTTTTGTTGAAGTGCTCCAGGCCATCCTGGGTCCAGATGCTGTGATTGAATTCCAAGACTTATTAGAGGAATTGCTAAAGCAAGAGGGTACAAGACAACAATTGTTGGATGTGGTTTTTGAATTCGAGACTGTGGCCTTGGAGGATCAAACTTTTCTTGAAAATTTGCCGCCAGTTTCTCTGGCTGCGGTCCTAATCTCAGGAGTGATTCCTGGTTTTGGACGACCGCTCTTACCGCCATTGCCTAATCACATCTTTACACGTGATATTGGAGTAACAATTAATGAGGGATTTTTGACATGTATGGCTAGTAAACAGCCTCGCATGCGGGAGTCTATCCTGACGTGGTTTGTCAGCCATCATCACCCTATGTTTACGGTATCGGATCAAAATCAGTTTATTGATCTTTGTGAAAAAAGCGACGAATTATTGACAGCCTTGAGAAATCCTGAAATAGCCATTGAAGGAGGAGATGTGATGGTGATTGACCAAGACAACTTGTTTATAGGGTATAGTGAGAGAACCAACGAGCACACCGTGAAAGAAGTGGCTAAATTGCTGTTTAAAGCTAAACTGGTGCAAAGAATCACCATGATCAATATCCCTAAATTGCCAACCTGTATTCACCTGGATACCCTTTTTACTCAAATATCCAAAACAGATTTTGTATACTATCGTCCCTATCTTGGAAGCGAACAAACTTTAAGCATTACTCAATTTCGAGGAGATATAAATAATGAATTTCAATACACTTCTCTATACGATCTGTTGGTGGAAATTGAACCAAACGTACAACTAATCCCCTGTGGGAATGGCCTGTATCCTTATGAA
>JAJCYK010000291.1 GCA_029262935.1 Cytophagales bacterium
TAATGTTGCCCCACTCTCAAAGATATCTGAAAACACCGATGAAGTAACGGTAGTAGTATCTTAAAAGTAAAGGTCAACATCGTAAATAACATTTAGTGAAATAACTGAGAGGGGTGCTTTCTACGCACCCCTTTTTTATTATATCTTCCTATCTTTGCTTCGAATCTCGATATGGATAGGATTTCCTCTTTTATGCAATGCCCCTTAGGCCACTTAAAAATCTCCAGCAGTCATGCTGGGATTGAAGAAATATCTTTTGTGGATTCATCTTCTGATACCAATTTTGTAGAGGGTCTTCCCCAGTGCCACGTTCATTGTATCGACCAGTTAAACAGGTACTTTGCTGGGACCCTCAAACAGTTTGATCTTCTGTTAAACCCTCAAGGAACTTCTTTTCAACAAAAGGTTTGGAATACTTTACAACTGATCCCTTGGGGTATTACTTGGTCATATGCCAGTTTATCTAAGGAAATTGGCGATCCTAAGGCAGTCCGAGCCGTGGGTATGGCTAATAATAAGAATCCCATTGCTATTGTTATTCCTTGCCACCGCGTCATAGGCAGTGACGGCAAATTGGTAGGATATGCCAGTGGTCTATCAAGAAAAGAATGGCTGCTTCGACATGAAAATGCCTTGGAACAATTGTCACTTTTTGAGTCAACATTTTGATGCAAGCCATAATTTACGATCTAGACGATACCCTGTATCCTACTCATGCTTTAAGTAGAATACCCTTCCAACCGTTTTTTAGCCACTTTCATCATTGGAGCTCTGCATATATTACCAACGAGCAATTCCAAGAAGTAGTTAAGCTGCTTTGGACCCGTCCCATCGATGAGGTCTTGCGCAAGTTTCCTCTTCCCCTGGAGAAGATAGGGGAAAGCCTAAAGATACTGCAAGAGATACAAATAGATGCATCGGACATAACTGCCACCTCAGGTGTCAATCTAATTCCTACATTCTGTAATAATAACATTTTAGTTACCAGCGGCATTCCAGCTTTGCAATGGGCCAAAGTTAGAGCACTGGCTGTAGGCGACTATTTTAAGGAAATAATTGTAGACAACCCTTTACTCCCTGGTGCAGGGAAACAACCCTTGTTTGCAAGGCTAATTAAAAAGTATCACTGGGATCCTAAATTTATTGCGGTAGTTGGTGACAACCCCGATACCGAACTCCAAGCCGGACATAATCTGGGAATGAAAATCATTCAAATAAAGAAATCAGGTACTGATAAATCCCCTCTGGCGGATGCCTACATAAATGATTTCCATGATCTTAAGCAGGTGTTGAAGCAAGTAAGGCTAAAAGGAAGATAATAAGGGTTCCTTCGAGAGCAGCTGGCGATACATCTCATATCGATGTAAAATTTCTCTTACATATCGCACAGGTTCAAGGCCCCGGCAATAACCTGCGGTTACTATTGGGTCATTATAAAACTCAGGTTTCGATTTCATTTCCAAGTAATAGGCGACATTTTCATCCCATAGTCTAGGATCCTTACCATACTTTGAGCTTAATTTCCGAGCATCAAGTACATGACCTTGACCAACATTGTAAGAAGCCAACACAAACTTTAAACGCTCTCCAGAATCCGGTATCTTTGGTTGCCAAAGCTTATCTAGCCACTTTAAATAACCTACTCCCGCGGTTATGCTTTGTTCAGGGTCATATATGTTTCGAGCTCCATACATAGCAGCCGTACCAGGTAGTAATTGCATTAATCCGGCAGCTCCTGCCCAAGATTCTGCTCGAGGATCAAATTTTGATTCTTGATATACCAGAGCTGCTAACAATTCCCAATCCCAATTTAATTCGGTAGCTCCTTTCATGATCAGGCTATCATATGGACTTAGTTGATTACCGACGATTGAAGAGTACATGCTATTTTTCCTTTTTAAGGAAGCCTTGGGACTTTTAAAATATTTATCGTAGATGGTATAATACGAAGTACGTTTTTTCATTTTTCGAAGCCAAATGTCTACTACATCATGCAGGTCTGGCGCATTTTTTCGTACACCCCATGCAATGCGCTGAGAAAAACTAATGGCGGTACTGATATCAATATTGGAATAATACGTGCTATTTACTTTGGCCACATTTTCATCAGCAACAGTATATTCGATTTCTCCATCAGCCACTCTTTGAATTAATGATTCTACTTCAACATTACCTGGTTCTTCCAAAATGATGACATCTCCCCCGATCTCCTCCGATAAATGTTGAAGACGAGTTACAAAACTGGAACTCTTTCTTACACGAACCTCCTTGCCAATCAGCTGTAGTGGGTCGCGAACGAGTTGCTGATCGATCTGATGAAGCTTCATTCGGCGCCAATTATCCGGCTTACGTTGCACTAGTACTTGTTTTTCTAAACTAAGGTGCTCAGTAAACGCTATGGTTTCTGCTCTTTTCTTGGTAACAGTAAGGTTGTGAGCAACAATATCTCCTTCTCCCCGGTTTAGTTTTTCGATAGCCTCATCGATGTCTTCGGTAATATCTAATTTAAGGTCTACTTCCAGTTCGTCTGCTAAAAGACTTAGCAGTTCGTATTCATAGCCCATGGGCTGCCCTTTGTACACGAAATAACTAGTAGAACTATTATCCACAATAGCTATAAGGGAACCCCGTGCTTGTATTTGTTCTAAATCAAATATCACCGGTGTCTGATAGCTGGCTTCGCGAAGTTCGCGGTCCCTATCAGGTCCTCCTTGTACACAGCCTATTAGAAACAATAGACTTACAAGAAGAGAAGTGTTAATATGCCTGTGGTGGAAGACAATCATGCTCATGCGCAAATGACGCCGTATAATATACGAATTTTATCACGGATTCTTTTTTTTGGTATAAAATCAATCTCCAGAGTCCGTTTAGGGTAACTATGTAACGGTACAAACTCTACTGGTAGTATGCCCTATTGTTGCCGCCATTGCTCGTTAGCGTTTGCAGGAAGTTGACTTTGGAGGTTAGCTCCGGAGTGTTGTGGGTCTTGAAACTTCTGGAAAAACTGCTCTAAAAGTAACTTCAACTGAGAA
>JAJCYK010000292.1 GCA_029262935.1 Cytophagales bacterium
CGCACTTGGTTGAGATATATATCAAGGTATTTTAACGCGGCTGATCCTACCGGGACTAAACGTTCCTTGTTGCCTTTTCCCAAAACTCTTAAGAATCCCACATCGAAGTGGATATCTCCTAACTTTAGAGATAACAGTTCACTAACCCGTAGTCCGGAGCTATACAAGGTTTCTATGATAGCTCTGTTTCTGGGACCTTCCGCCGTAGAATGATCAATCGCCGCTATAATCTTTTCTATCTCCAAGTAGCTAAGGGTATCCGGCAATTTTCGTCCAAGCTTGGGGGCCTCAATCAAGGCGGCTGGGTCATTTTCCGTAAACTCTTCAAATTGAAGGAATTTAAAAAACGATTTTACACCAGAAATCACTCTTGCTTGAGAGCTAGGTTGTATACCCAATTCCGTTAAATATTCCAAAAATCGTTGTAGGTCCGAAGTCCCAACTTCTAATGGCAAAAGGGTTTCACCTTGTAAGACCGTAAATTCCATAAGCTTGGTGATATCCCCAACATAAGCATCTACAGAATGTTTCGATAGCGACCGTTCTAACTTTAAGTAATGCTCAAATTTTTTTATGGATTCTTTCCAAGTCATGGCTTGCGAACTACCTTAAAGATAGATATTAAGGTCACTAATAATTGGTTAATATCCTTTATATTTAAGCACATGAAAATTATAATAATTAACGGCCCCAACTTGAATCTACTAGGAGTTAGAGAAAAAAGTATATACGGAGAACAACACTTTGAATCTTTTTTAGAATCGCTCAGATCAAGTGCCGTTGATACAACTATTGACTACTTTCAATCCAATGTGGAAGGAGAGTTAATTAATAAGTTGCATGATACTGGCTTTGAGTATGACGGCATTATATTAAATGCTGGAGGTTATACGCACACCTCTGTAGCTTTGTCAGATGCTATTGCTGCTATAAAAACTCCAGTGATTGAAGTACATATTTCTAATATCCACGCAAGAGAGAGTTACCGTCATGAAAGCCTTATTAGTAAAAGCTGCATAGGGATGATAGCGGGATTTGGATTAGCTAGCTATAGTTTGGCTTTGCATCATTTCCAATCTAGTTAACAGCATGATTAGTTTTTATCCAGGCCCTTCCAAGGTTTACGATAAAGTCCCAATGTGGGTGAAAAAAGCCCATAGCAAAGGCTATCTAAGCATGAATCACCGAAGCGAGCGTTTCGAAGATTTGATGCAAAAAACTCAAAGAAAACTACGGCAGAATCTTAACATTCCGGAAAATTACAGTTGCTTTTTCACATCTTCCGCTACTGAGTGTTGGGAAATCATTGCTGAGTCACTTGTTAAAAATGCCACCAGTCATATTTATAGTGGTGCCTTCGGAAAGAAGTGGTTTCAGTATACAAAAAAACTAAAACCTGAAGCTGTTGGTTACCATTTTGATTTTCAAAAACCTTTATCAATCGATGGATTGCAACAAATAGCATCTTCTGAATTGATCGCCATCACTCAAAATGAAACTTCTAACGGAACGCAGGTTTCCTGCAACCTTGTTGAAGACATGCACATGGAATTCCCTGATTCGCTTATTGCCTTAGACGTAACCTCATCACTTGGAGGTATTGAACTGCCGTGGGAGGCTGGGGATATTTGGTTTGCTTCTGTACAAAAATGCCTGGGATTACCAGCGGGTATGGGGATAATGATTTGCTCTCCCAGGACACTAATACGGGCTCGGGCTTTGGGATTCAATGAGCACTACAATAGTTTAATCAGTATGGATCATCACATGAGTAAATTTCAAACCACCCATACACCGAATGTATTAGGCCTTTATTTATTGTACCAAGTATTAAGCCATACCAATTCAATGGATTCAATACAACAGAAAATAGAACGGCGGTTCGCTCAATGGATGAATTTTATTGCTACGCTGAAAACCCTAAAGCCTTTGGTAAGTAATCCAGAAGTCCAATCTCATACGGTAATTACCTTAAAAAGCAGTCCTGAGAACATTGAGAATGTCTTAAATGCTTCGCGTAAAAAAGGATTTGATATCGGATTAGGATATGGTGAGCTTAAACCTTCCACATTGCGTATTGCCAACTTTCCGGCACTAAAAAGGCAAGAAATCATTGATTTACAGAATTTTTGGAGATCCCAAGAATATTGAAATTCGTTTAATCCTTTGGTGGTACGGGGCTATTTCCTAGCTTTGCTGAAATTTTTAGCCATGTTTAATTTTAAGGAAATAATATCCGTTACACTTATACTCTTCTCAGTGATTGATATCATTGGATCTATTCCTATAGTAATTGATCTAAAGAAGCGCGCAGGACAAATCCAATCAGGTAAAGCCACCTTAGTATCCGGTGTTATTATGGTGATTTTCCTGTTTTTAGGACAGTCGATACTTTCTTTGTTTGGATTGGACATTGAGTCATTTGCCGTAGCTGGTGGATTAATCATTTTTATACTAGGTATGGAGATGATACTAGGAGTTCGCATCTTTAAAGAATTGGCAGGAGAATCAAGCTCTACCTCTATCGTTCCTTTGGCATTCCCAATAATCGCTGGAGCTGGCACCATGACGACAATATTAACTTTAAGAGCAGAGTTCTCTATTTATAATATCTTGACAGGGATTGCGTTAAATCTTGTATTCGTTTATTTGGTATTGCGGTCTTCTGGTTGGCTCGAAAGAAAGTTGGGTGCCGGTGGATTTAATATCCTAAGAAAGGTTTTTGGAATAATTCTACTAGCAATTTCTATCAAGCTGATTAAGAATAATTTATTTGTCTTATGATAACCATGTATACAGATGGTGCCAGTAGTGGTAATCCAGGGCCAGGTGGCTATGGCACCATACTGTTGTACAAGCAATTTAAAAAAGAGCTTTCTGCTGGATTTCGTCTCACCACCAACAATCGTATGGAACTCCT